>CAWUOF010000383.1:0-4775 GCA_963923765.1 uncultured bacterium
GACTGTAGGGGGCGATCGTGCCCAAATACCTATCTATACATAACCAGTCTTATCTGAGTTTAGACAATGTTTAGAGAATATTTAGTCAGATGCTAATTTTTTAACCTATTTTTAGTCTTTGCTCAAAAACTGCCTGATTTCATAAACTAGGCAGTTTTTTTATACAAGAAACCCGGTTTATGATAAGGAGTGCAATGTAAATGCATCTCCAGAGCGGTTTAAATGCCATCTAAGCAGCCTTTCAGTATTTTACCTATTACCTCCTATTCAAACAGGACTATTCCAACAGGATTTACGCTTATCGAAAGCCGTAATATAAACCGGTTTGTAGCGTAGATATCTAGGTTGCAAACCGACGATTTTTCATGGAAACTCGGTTTCTCGGTTTGTTTATGTAAGTCATATCAAAATAATAATAAAATTCCCAGGGAAAATGGTAAAAATGAACATCACCAAGCATATTAATTTAACTGCTGTTTGGCTTTTAAAAGTTTTAGAAAAAATTGCAAAATTGGCAACAGCTACTCAGAAAATTAATTATATTTTTTTAAACTTAAAATATTCAGACTAATTTTAATTACTAAAATAGCTAATACAAATATGCCAAAGTGGCAACATGGATGCTTTCTTATCTTCTATCGTATAAATAACAACTCAAAGAGAGTTGATTCACCAAAAAGCGAATTTCAAAGGAGAAAAAAAATGATTATCTCTAACCTGAATTACTTGGAAGATGCTACTCAAGATGTCGTTGGCGGTACTTATTGTTTGCCCCCTACTTATGCGTTTAACAACTCTTACCAAATTACTGGATGCAGTCAAACTGGATCTGGTGTCCTAGTATTAGGATTTTACGGAGTCGCATCTTGCGTTACGGGTAATTCAGCTAGTATGCAAGGTGACAACCAATCTTTTGGTTGTTCTACTAGCACACAAACCTCATATTCTCAGGTAGTCACTCCTATTTCCAGCCAACAATCCATCAATGTTATTGCTCTTGCAGCACCATAGTCATTTAAAATTTAAGAGTTGTCTATTTGGCAATTCTTAAATATATAAGGTGCAGAATAATCTCTAAGAGTTGTCCACTTTTAGTCAACTCTTAGAGTTTATTTTGATAGACTCCCCTTCCTGTTAAAAAGTCATCAAGTTAGAAGATAAAAAAATATGATACTTTCCGATCTCGATTATTTGGACTCTATACCAGAAATGACTGTTATTTATTTGAATGGCAGTGGTGCTTTAGCAATTTCTGGATTTTCGGCTGCCGCTTTTGGTAGTTCAACCTATACTGGTGGTGTTTTTAATAACTTGGCAATCAGTCATCCTTATAGCTCCTTAGCTGTCAGTTCTGTTTCGGTTACCTCTATAGCATCTGGTAGTAATACTTTTGCCATCGCTTCTGCCTCTTCAATAGCTTCAGTGAGTTAAAGAATAGAGATTTAACCCATCTTTAACAGATGTAATTAAGGAGCGATATGAAACGCATTAGAATTTTCAGCCACAGAATAGGGCGTTGCTTAATTAAGGTATGATTAGGCAAATCTAATACTCTTAAGTATTGATGATTTAAAAGTTGAGTAATCGCCAGTAAATAAGAATCATACACAGAATCAGCAATGCCCTTGCTAGTAATAACGAAATGTAAGGCGGAGAAAATGTATTGATATTTTATTTTATTCCTAGTACATTATTTTCAAAGGATTCTAGTAATGGGCCTGTTCAATTTGATATCAATCAATCTAATCCTTCCTTATCTCTGTTAAACAAAAGTTACCTACTATAATGGCAAAGATGGTGATCTATTAGTTAATACTGGATTGTGTCAATTCTATAGCTGGATCCAATGTTTTTGAGTTAATCTTTAAAGTTTCTGGAACTTGGTTTTAACCAAACCAGCTATTGATTAGAAGCTCGGCAATAATGCTACTTCTAATCAATAGCTTATATAATTTATTGATAATAAAAGACTGTGATTTGTACTCAAATTTTCAAAGTTTCTGGTAAAATATAGTAGAATTTATATAGGGAGATAAAATTTTATCTTATTAAAGATTTGTTGGGGAAAGTTTATATGATTGCCCTTGCAAAAGAATCGGTTAAACCAGAAGAAATTGTTATTTTTCTGAAAAAACACATCCAATTCAAAGATGTATGTCAAAAAATTTTATATCAGAAAATTATCAATCAAGCTACTCTCGAAAAAAATATAATAGTCACCCCCGAAGAAATTCAGAACGAAGCTGATATATTTCGTCATGCTAACCGCTTGCAAAAAACATCTGATACCCTGGCATGGCTGACAGATCAGATGATAACTGTTGATGATTGGGAAGCAGGAATTAGCGATAAGCTTTTAGTTGATAAATTATCTGAACATCTTTTTAGCAAAGAAGTAGAAAAATTTTTTGCTCAAAACAAATTAGAATTTGAGCAAATATTACTCTATCAAATTGTTGTTCCCTATCACCAACTTGCCCAAGAGCTATTTTATCAAATTGAAGAAGAGGAAATCAGTTTTTATGAAGCTGCTCACCTTTATGATATTGACGAAAAGCGCAGGCAGCAATGCGGTTATGAGGGTAAACTTTATCGATCAAGTTTAAAGCCAGATATAGCAGCAGTTGTTTTTAGTGCTAATATCGGAGAAAATATCTGCCCAATTAAAAGCGAACGAGGCTATCATTTATTGAGAGTAGAAGAGTTTTTCCCGGCTGAGTTAACCCCCCAACTACGTCAAGATATTATAAATAGAATGTTTAACGAGTGGTTAATTAGCGAGTTAAACTATATGCTTCATAACACAAATCCTTAAACTAACTGTATATAAAAAATATAAAAAAAATTAAAACTCATAATTTTTACTAGCTTGTATTATTTTTATTACCAATACTTGGGCAACCATTTATTTAAAACTTTAAAATTTTATCAGTTTGCTAAACATCAATAATAGGAATCAGTAGGGTGCGTCAGATCTGACGCATCCTACAAGTTAATTTTAGTGCGACAAGGAATTTTCAAATATATAATTTATTTTGCACGATTACTTGTCGAGGATTTTTGTGCATAGACTATTTTAGCGCTCTCATCGCCACAACGGGTTTTACAATTTTGAAATGCACCCTAATATAACTTTCTAATTCCCGTTTTTTTTATTGAGGATTTTTTGACTTACTGAGAGGAAACAATTTATCTTTAATTTTGCGCCCGAAGCATACCAAGCCGAAACCAAGGGAACCTAATATATTTAAAGGTTCAGGTACTGCTTCAACTTCTGTTTGGTTTTCCTGAAATTCAACTAAAGTAAGCTGGGTGGATTTGTGGAAAGTCCGCGAATAATAACCGCTAATATCAGCAAAGACAGATTCTTGATTTCCGGAAAAATCTGTATTAAAATAAGTTTGATTTGGATTAAATCTGATGCTGTAACTATTACCATAGCTAAGATAACGGTTTGTGCCTGAAGCTGTTAAATTGCCCGAAAGTTGAAAGGAATCTAAAAGTTTCCAATGATTTGGATTGGTACTGTTATATAACTGGAAAATAATATTGCCCGTAGCACTGGCATATTCGTTGGGATAGTCAACTGCTGTTAAAAGTCCTAAAGCTGCATAAAAATCAAAGGAAAAAGTTTCACCTTTTCCTATAGAAAAATTATGCCCAACTATTGCGGCTACGCTTTGACCCATTCCCCAGTAAATATTACCTGCGCCTTGACTGACAGATAAATTCTCCGCAAACGGTAATAGATTATTGAAATAAGCACTAGCTAAACTTTCAGAAATAACTGCACCACTACGAGCGATCGCATAGGTGTTAGTAACCGTTAAAGTTGTTGTATTTACGGGTGTATGGCTGAAGTTATCGACAGTTACAGCCGCCTCTGCATAGCTGAGAGTAGCAGCATGACTCGGTAAAGTTGCGAGGTTCCAACTCGTTACTAAAGGAGTAATTAAAACTAGCCAACCTTGAGATAATATCTGTTTGGTTTGCATAAAAAATCCCCTTTGTATTTGAGAATACAATGATGTTTTCTATAAAAAACAAATGCTGAAATTTAATATTTCAAATATAATTACCTGTGCCCGATCGTGCAAGAGCAAATCTGCCATTTTGGCATTTTTTTATATTAAGATTTTAAAAAATTAAAAATATATTTAAAAATATATAAATTTATAAAAAGGATATAGCTAAAACCTGCCCCACCCCAATCAATTAATTAAAATAAAAATAGGAAACAATAATAATATTATTTAGAGGCTTATTTAGAGGCTTATTTAGAGGCTTATTTAGAGGCTTATTTAGAGGCGATCGTGTAAACAGAAGCGACGTTATTTATGTTGTCTGTCAAATATAAAAACATATGTAAAAAACCGCCCATTCACATTTGTTTTTGTTTAGGTTATTTTCTGAGAATTTTTAGATAAATAATATTTTTAGGCATTGCTGAATCAGGGTATGAAAATAAAAATATAGTAATCTGCAATACTGGTAATTTAGCGTTGCATAGATGCAGGATTGGCTGGCGGTTGACATGATTGAGGATTCGTTTCAAATTAGGTGAAATCATTCCACAAGTAACGCCGATGAACTAAACAAATAGACATAAAAACAAATCCTTATATCTAATTGAACTAAGTTTTTAATAGACCTCTTGCGAAAATCTTTGAAAATCCTTGAAAATCCTATTAATTCGTAGGTGTATTCATGCATCCACCTACTTTCGCAAAAGGTCTAATGATTGATAAGGAAAAAAGGGAAAAAACAGAAGCCTC
>CAWUOF010000384.1:0-4761 GCA_963923765.1 uncultured bacterium
GTCAATAGTGACAACCAGCTATAAGAATCCTTGTATCCAAGAGCCAATATTATCTAATGAAATTCTAATTCGGCCAGCCCCCGTTGTAATTTATTCTGGGCAAAAAGTAAATCTCTGAGCAAATATAGCTTACTGAATGTGGGGTATTAATATTATAGATGAGAAAGGGCTGGTCAATAGTAGCAAAAACAGACTATCAGTATTAAAATGTTATGATGTATTGTAATTTACATTGGGAAAAATTGCTATATTTGCCTGGGCACAAACCAAAATTAGGGTTAATTTGACTAATATGTGGGTACTTATTCTTAAAAGTTAGGTTAATATCCCCTACTCTCAACCAAAAATTTGAATGGATTATAATTTTAAAAAAACATACACTCTTTCTGGGTTCTTAAAGCAACTAATAACGAACAATATCCTGAACGGGAATATTGGCAAGGTAAATACTGGTTGTAATGAAAATTATCAGATCTTGAATAGATTACAATGAATAACAGAAGATTTAACAGGAAAGTATAATTACTTATGTTTCTTAATTATTTTACTATAGATAAAATGCAGCCAATGGTTAGCCTAGCTTGGGCACTAGTAATGATGACTATAGCTCAGTCTCCTAGTGTAGCACAACTTTCAAATCAACAAAACCCATTACCAGCCAATTCTCAATCCAACTATGAGCAAATAGAGGAACCTTATATATTGGGGGCAGGCGATCGTATCCGTATTGATATTTTAGGACTGCCAGACTATAGTGGCACTTATAGCATACCTTTGGATGGTACTCTGAACCTAGCTTTGATTGGTCCAGTATCATTACAAGGACTAACGTTACAACAAAGCACAGAATTACTTACAAACAGATACTTAAAGGTTCTTAAACGTCCTGTAATTACAGTAAATCTTATATCTCCTCGTGCTCTATCTATTTGGGTTTTAGGAGAAGTCAGCCGTCCAGGTTCTTATTCTTTTGCTTTGACTTTAGGAGGTGGTAACGATCCGTCAATTCAATATCCAACAATAGCACAGGTAATTCAAATAGCTGGAGGAATTAGCCTAGTAGCAGATGCTCGTCGTATTCAAATACGCCGTCCCCAATTAAATCGCCTAGATAAAATATTTACCATTGATTTATTAGAACCTATACAAACAGGTAATTTAAATCAAAATTTCCGGATCCGAGATGGGGACACAATTTTTATTCCTCCAGGAAAAGAAGCTAATGTGCAAGAATCTCGGATATTATCAACATCTAATTTTGCTACGGAATCTGCTCGCCCTCTTAGTATTTTAATATCAGGAGAAGTAAATCGTCCAGGATCTTACCTAGTAACCGGAGGAGGAGTAGGAAGTGATGGAAAGGGTAGATTACCAACAGCTACCCAAGCAATTCAACAAGCAGGAGGAATTACCCAATTTGCTGATATACGCCGCATTCAAATTAGGAGAGTTACCAGAAGTGGTGCTGCTCAAGTTATGAATGTAAATTTATGGCAACTTTTGCGGATGGGAGATTTAAATCAAGATGTAGTTTTACAAGATGGAGATACAATACTCATTCCTCCTGCCAAAGAAATATCACCAGCAGAAGCAATGGAATTAGCTAATACTAGTTTTACTCCGACTAATATGCAAATTTATGTTATGGGAGAACTAGGAAAACCCCTCTTACAAAGTTCTTTTTCGGTTCCATTAAATACACCGTTAAATCAAGTTTTGTTAGCAGCAGGAGGATTTAATTTTGCTCGTTCAAAAAGAGATTCAATAGAACTGATTCGTCTTAATCGTGATGGTACTGTAACAAAGCGAACAATCAATATAGATCTTTCCCAAGGAATTAACGAGAAAAATAATCCTATTCTACGAAATAATGATGTCATCATCGTAGGAAGAAATAGCCTAGCTAGAAATTATGACACTTTCCAACAATTAGGTGCCATAACGGGAAACATACAGAATACGATAGGACTACCTTTAGGCGTATTAAAAAGTATAAGTGATTTGATTAACTTTTTACGCTAAAACAAATAGATATGTCTGGTATTTGTCATTAGAATAAGCTAGAATTGAAGTACAGAGTTTAAATATGGATACCGAATACGAATCTCAATCATTTGCTTACAAACAAAATAAACAAATGCCATTAACTCCTCAAGGTTACATAACAGGGGCAGAAGTTGATGAGGAAAAGTTAGATATAGGTTGGCTATTTGCCGTAATGCGTCGTCGGGTTTTGATCATGGTTTGTGTAGGAATATCACTAGTTGGTATTACTGGTGGATTAATCTTGCGGGCTGACAAACGCATTCCTAAAGAATATGTGGGTTCTTTAAAACTTTTAGTTGAACCGGTAACGGCTGAAAGTAAGCAAGCTCAACTATCTAGTGCGGCTTTAACAGGCCCTGGTAGTAGTGATATACAAAGAATAAATATTCAAGATTCTAACCTAGATTATGATACGCAAGTTAGGATTTTACAAAGCTCTAAAATACTCTATCCTATATTTCAGAAAATCAAAGATAAATATCCAGAACTTACATATAGTAAATTTAAGGAGAGCATAAATATTAATCGTATTGCTGTAGAAAAAGATGGGCAAACTAAAGGAACAAAAATCTTAGATATTTCTTACAAAGATTCCGATCAAAAAAGAATAGAATACGTGCTAAAAGAATTATCGGATGCTTATTTAAAATATAGTTTACAAGAGCGACTAACCAGCATCCGTAATGGAATTAAATTTATAGATTCTCAATTGCCGGAACTACAAGCAAGAGTAGATGAAACACAAGGTAAAGTACGAAAATTGCGAGAGAAATATAATGTTATGGATCCTTACTATAAATCTACACAACTTTTAAACCATTCTCTAGGTGTTGAACTACTAAGAATTCAAAATCAAGCCCAATTAGCTCAAAGTATATTGTCTTACCAAAATTTACAAAAACAACTTCAGCAAAAAAATTATTCACTAGTACTTAGCAGTCAAGCAATGGCATTTGATACACTTTTAAAACAATTGCAAAATGTAGAAAGTGTAATAGCTCAACAATCAGTACAGTTTAAAGAAAATAGTGTAGTAATACAATTATTAGAAGCTCAGAGGAAAGAATTACAAAATATTGCTGAAAAAAATGCTGAAAGCCTGCGGCAAAAATTGGGAGGAGAAATAAAAGAAATAGAAGCTCGCAATCAAAGTATAGCTCAACAAGAAAATATAATTAATCAAGAAATGAAATCAATGCCAGCTATGGCTAATGAATTGGCTGATTTACAACGGAAAGCAGACACAGCAGCAGAAAGTCTTCGACAATTTTTAGCCAAAAAAGAAGCGTTACGGATTGATAACGCTCAACAAGAAGTACCCTGGGAACTCATGGAGCCTCCTAGAATAATCAAGGATAAAGATGGTAATCCTATACCTGTAGCTAAAAATACGGGACGTACCCTGGGTATAGCGGCAGTTATTAGTATTCTTTTGGGTATAGGTAGTGGTTTTCTGGTGGAAGTTTTACATAAAGTTTTCCACACACCTGAAGAAATTAAGGCTGCAACTAAATTATCTTTGCTAGGGGTAATTCCTTTTGAAAAAAATCTGAAGCGAAAAAAATCTAGTCGTAGTAAAAAATTAGTAACTGTGGGAGGAGAAGAAGAAGTTAAACCTATTGCTACAAAAGAACCCCAAGTATTATTAAATACTGGTAAAGGTTTGAAAACAAGGAGTGATAAAAGTGCATCTCCTTTTATGGAATCTTTCCGCACTTTGCATACTAATATTCGCTTGTTGAGTCCCGATCGCCCGATTCAATCTGTGGTAATTGGGGCCACAGGTCAAGGTGAAGGTAAATCTACTGTAGCTATAAATTTAGCTCAATCAGCAGCCGCGATCGGTCAGCGTGTCTTACTGGTAGATGCTAACTTGCGCGACCCTAGTTTACATATTAAATTAGGATTGCCAAATGTACGCGGACTTAGTGATGCTATTGCCTCAGATATGAGTCTAAATGATGCTATTCAACGTTTGCGTAGTGGCTGGGCGCATGAATCTCCCTGGGAAGATAACCTATTTGTATTAACTTCTGGACAAATTCCTCCCGATCCGATTAAACTTCTATCTTCCAAAAAGATGATTTATTTAATGGAACAATTCCAAGCCTTTTTTGATTTGGTTATCTACGATACTCCACCTCTATTGGGTTTGGCAGATGGTAGTATTTTAGCTGCTCATACTGATGGCATTGTCTTAATAGTTGGTATTGAAAGTACCGATCGCACAGCCCTAAAAACTGTTTTAGATGGTTTAAAAATTTCTGGTGCTTCTATTTTAGGTGTAGTAGCTAATGGCATACAAGGTTACATTCCCCCTAGATCTTAGCAACAAATACCAAACTTAATCATTTTTTGGTGATTCCTATTCTATCGATGTATCAGTAATTTAATATATTATTTTAATCATGGCTAGGAAGTATTTAGCCTCTATAAACTGATTAGTGGCTGGTATTTCTTAAACAAATGACTATTTTTTGCCTGTATAGTTTATGGATTGACTTAGCTTTAAGTTAATCTCAATAATATAAAATTTGCTAAAGAAAAATTTAGAATTGTTAAGAATTATAACATTTAGGAGGAATATTATTTTAAGCTTTTCCAGCTTGGTTGGAACAAATACAGCAAAATTACTTCATAAAAATTATCTACAATTAAATTATATGTAAATCTATCTGCAATAAAGGATAAAATAAAATGCTGTCTCTTATACAC
>CAWUOF010000385.1:0-4717 GCA_963923765.1 uncultured bacterium
TAAGAGACAGGGCTTAGAGTTTATGCATTAGTAATATCGACTAACGACTAATGACTTCTGACTAATGACTTGTGTTATTAAGATGGGCAGGGGGACAGGATTAGTAATAATGGCTGGTAGGTATTTTAAACAAAATCTAAAATCTAAAATCTAAAATCTAAAATCTAAAATTTATCCCTTGACAAAGTGTTTATTTTACACTAAGATTTTTAGTGTAGATGAGACACTAAGCCAATGAAAGATGTATTTCAGATGGCGGCTGGCTCGGTTATTGGTAGAAGCCATCTGGTATCAGGAAAAAATAACCAAGATGCTTATTATGTTGTGGTGACAGAGAACATTATTATTACGATCGTCTGTGATGGTTGTAGTAGTGGCTCTCATAGCGAAGTAGGGGCAAAAATTGGCGCAAGGTTAATAGTAGAAGCAATGATACGTCATTTGCAAGGGGAATTATTGCCAGATAATTTTTGGGAAAAAGTTAAACAAGATGTATTAGAAGAATTAGAAAATTTAGCGCGATCGATGGGTGGAATTATTACCCAAACAGTCAGCGATTATTTTCTATTTACAGTGGTAGGAGTATTACTAACACCAACAATTGCAACGCTATTTTCTTGGGGAGATGGTGTCATTATTGTTAATGGTGAAATTTTAACTAATGAGATATTCCCAGGAAATGCACCACCCTATTTAGGTTATGGTATTTTAGCAAAAAACAATATTTCTTATATTACAGAAAATTGTCATAATTTTAAAATAAATCAACAGTTACCTATTAATGAAGTAGAATCGATTTTAATTGCGACTGATGGAGCGATCGACTTAATGAAAATAGGCGATCGTCAATTACCAGGAAAATCCGAAATTATCGGTTCAATAAGTCAATTTTGGCAAGAAGAAAAATATTTTAAAAATCCAGATAATCTACGGCGGAAACTAGCTTTGATTAATCGGGAAATTACCAAACTAGATAAACAAAGCAATCAAATAATCAAAGAACCAGGTTTATTACCCGATGATACAACCTTAATAGTAATTAAAAAAGCTAACTAATAATTATTCTTAGCAATTAGGAATAGAAACTATGAATATTTATCTAAAAGGCAAAAAAATAACTGTAAAACCCAGTCAATCTATAGGTAAAGGCGGGGAAGCAGATATATATGATATTGGTGGCGGACGAGTAGTTAAAATATTTAAACAGTCTGATCATCCAGATTATCAAAATTTTCCAGATCAACAACAAGCAGCCAGGGAAAGAATAGCGGAACATCAACAAAAACTACGTTATTTTCCGTCTAATTTACCTAGCCAGGTGATTCAACCCCAGGAATTAGTTACAGATGCTAAAGGTAAAAATATTTTAGGTTATGTTATGCCTTTAGTAAAAGATGCAGAGGTATTATTAAAATATAGTAATTCTAATTTTCGCCAAGCCGGTATTTCCCAAAAAACTATTGTTGAAATATTCCAAAATTTACATACAACTATTGCTGCTATTCACCAAGCTGGTGTAATTATTGGTGATTTTAATGATTTAAATGTTTTAGTTAAAAACACCATAGCTTATTTAATTGATGCGGATTCTTTTCAATTTGGCGGATTTTTTTGCAAAGTATTTACTGCTCGTTTTGTGGATCCATTATTATGCGATCGACAATTATCCCAACCAGTTTTAACCCAAGCTTATACTTATAATTCTGATTGGTATGCCTTTACAGTAATGTTAATGCAATGTTTGTTATTTGTAGATCCCTACGGAGGTGTATATAAACCAAAAGATCCCCATAAACGTATTCCCCATGATGCGCGAAGCTTGCATAGAATTACCGTATTTAATCCAGAGGTAAAATATCCCAAACCGGCTATACCTTATCAAGTTTTACCAGATGATTTATTAGATTATTTTCAGCAAATATTTGAGCAAGATGTAAGAGAAGAATTTCCGCGCAAATTCCTGGATAATTTACAATGGATAAATTGCCCAAATTGTGGCAAGGAACACGCCCGAAATATTTGCCCCTATTGTTTTGGGATAATTTATAAAATACCTACGACAAGTGTACGGGGTATGGTAACAGCCACAGAAATTTTTAATACTAATGGAGTGATTTTATATGCAACTATACAATTAGGAAAATTGCAATGGATTTATCACGAAAATAGAGAATTTAGACGCGAAGATAAATCGATATTTTTAAATGGAGATTTGGCTCCACAAATTAAGTTTCGCCTGCGGGGAAAATCTACTTTAATTGGTAAACAAGGACAATTATTTACTTTTACTCCTGGTAAAGAGATCGAGTGTTTAGCAGTAGAAAATTTTGATGCTAATGCCTATAGTCGTTACTGGACTTATGGCGGTCAATTATTACGAGATGGTCAGTTAGGTTCGGAATATATTGGCGATGTTTTAGCTAATCAAACTTATTTCTGGGTAGGAGAAAGTTTTGGATTTGGTTTTTATCGTGCTGGAAATCTAAATATTGCTTTTGTATTTGATAGTATAAAACCTGGAATTAATGACAGAGTAAAGATGGCTTTTCCTCCTGGACAAATCCTAGATACAAATTGTATTTTTACAGGCGATCGCTGTTGGTTTTTCTGGTCTACTCAAGTACAAGGTATAAATATAAATTGTTGTGTTGTTATTCGTTTTAATGGTGATATTGAAGCTACTTGTCAAGCACAAGCAGGAGATAATTCTTGGCTTTCTAATATTTATGGTAAATGTGCTGTGGGGAATTTATTGCTAGTAGCTACAGATGAAGGTATTACTCGCGTAGAAATTAATAACGGTAAAATTATCCAAACTAAAGATTTTCCAGATACGGAGATATTTGTTAATGCTAACTCACAACTATTTCCAGGTAATCAAGGGCTGTATGTTGTAAATCAAAGTGATATTTTATTGCTAAAAATCACCTAAAAATCACCTAAAGATTACCTAAAGATTCCAGATATTTACTTGTAATGATTGTGATTATTTGGGTATAAAAAAATTAAATTTATTATTTATTCCTAAATAAAAACAATAATTAAAGCAAAAACAAAAACTATTGCAAAGGATAAAAACTATGACGACGCAAACTTATTTACCTATTCCTCATTACTTTGATGCCAAAAAAGTTGGAGAAGTTTGGCGAGTGTTGTATCAAGAAAGGGCGGCAGATGCCAAAGTATGGGCAAAACAATATGGAATTCAGGCGGCAGCTAAGGATAAAACGCGCATTTGTTTAATGGCAATTGACGTACAAAATACTTTTTGTATTCCTAAATTTGAATTATTTGTAGCAGGGCGATCGGGTACTGGTGCAGTAAGTGATAACGTGCGTTTATGTGAATTTATTTATCGCAATTTAGGAATAATTACCACTATTGCACCCACAATGGATACCCACACAGCTATGCAAATTTTTCATCCTGTTTTCTGGATAAATGATGCTGGTGAGCATCCTATACCTGCTGCTACATTAGTTACCCTAGATGATGTACAAAAAGGCATTTGGAAAGTTAATCCAGCCGTTGCTAATAGCATTGCTAATGGTCACTATTTAGCATTACAAAAACACGCTTTACACTACGTAAAAAAATTAAGCGATGAAGGTAAATATCCCCTTACAGTTTGGCCTTATCATGCTATGTTAGGGGGTATCGGTCACGCTTTAGTTTCTGCTGTGGAAGAAGCGATATTTTTCCATAATATTGCTCGCAATAGTCAAACATTATTTGAAATTAAAGGTGGTAATCCTTTAACAGAAAATTACTCTGTATTACGTCCAGAAGTTTTAGATGGTGCAGATGGCAGACCGATCGCCCAGAAAAATACTCGTTTTATCCAAAAATTACTAGATTTTGATGTTGTAATTATTGCCGGTCAAGCTAAGAGTCACTGTGTCGCCTGGACTATTGACGATTTGCTCACAGAAATTCTCGCTCAAGATCCAAAATTAGCCAAAAAAGTCTATCTTTTAGAAGATTGTACCTCCCCTGTAGTTGTACCTGGAATCATTGATTTTACCGACCAAGCTGATGCTGCTTTTCAACGCTTTGCTAATGCTGGAATGCACATTGTGAAATCGACACAATCAATAGAAAAATGGCCTAATATTCCCCTGTAATTTGATAGGTAAACATCGATTTTATCGTCAAATATATTACTGTTACACTGCATTTTTTTGAGAAATTATTTTCCGGGAAAATTCTTGTAATAGTTGATACTTTTTCTAGCGATTTTCGGGAAAATCACTAATAAATATTACCAAAAAGGTGAATTAATTATGAGTCAAGCACCTAATCTCAACAATCTTTTTCAAAGTGCCCATGAAGAAGGATTACTTTCTACCACATCGCTACAAGCTTTAAATGTTCTCGATATTGGCGCTCAAATTCAAGCTGGCTTAGGCGTAAATATTGATGATGTGACAGCCAGTGAAGTAGTATTGGTAACTATTATGCCAGATGATTCTGCTTCTATTAATTATGGCCATAATACCGAAATAGTTAGAGATGGGCATAATGCTGTTATTGATGCTTTGATGACTTGCAAACAAAAAGATAATATTTTTATCCACAATCGCTATCTAAATGGAGATGTTTTATATCCTTATTGTTCTTTAGAACAAGCGATAAAAATGGATAATAATAATTACAATCCTTGCCAGGGAACACCTTTGTATGACCAAATCATGGTGCTATTAGGAACTGTTTTAGC
>CAWUOF010000386.1:0-4689 GCA_963923765.1 uncultured bacterium
GAGGTCTCGTGGGCTCGGAGATGTGTATAAGAGACAGAACCCCCTATTAATAGGGGAAAATATAATAATAACTTTTATCAAATTATCCAAGCATTTATAGACTCAAAAAATACTGGCAACAACGAAGTTATTGCTGTAGTAACTGATTTATTTAAAAGAGCCGACCAAGCCGGAATTATCAAAAAACATTTAGTTACTTTTCTCAAAGATAGCCCTAATTTAGCAGTAGGTATAGTAGGCATAAGAAGTGAATTTTCCGGAATTATCCCAGCCAAACAAGTTTTAGGGGCAGTAGTAGATTATAATTATCAAATTAATGCTAAAGGAAATATAGATAAATTTAGACCATTTTATATAATTATCTTAGGAAATAAAGAACAGGTGAGGGAAACTATTAACCAAATTGCCTTTAAAATCCAAGAAACTAACGTACATTTACAAAATGAAAATACATTTGTACCATTAATAATTTCCCAAGATTATTGGTTAAAAGCTAGTAATATTAGATTGCCAGAAACTCCAGCAGACCTAGAAGTAGCCAAAACCGATAATAAATGTGGGAATAAGTTATATTATATTAGTAATGACAAAAAAGAAGTAAAAATTCATGTAAATTTTGATATCGATCGCCCCGATTTTGCTTTACCCCTGCGTCGAGGCAATGAAAATAATAAAAACTCGGAAAATTCCCGAAATTCTCAATTAGCTAACGATACTAATTTATTACTTAAGGAAATACAAGCAAACATCAAAGCCCAAAAATATACAGGTAGATATAATGAAGCTAATTTACCGGAAAAAATTTCCGACCCTAATGCCGCTTCTAACTTAAAATTAGTAGGGGTAAATTTATTGGAAAATACCGGAAAAATAACCACAATGCAAGCAGTTTTTAATTTAGAGACCGATCGCCTACCTAGTGGTACATATACTTATAAAATTTTCCTAATGGCACCAAGACACCTGGCCAGTTTTGGGAATTTAAAAACCTGGAATATGGGAAATAAAGTTACAGAAAACCCCCAAGAATGCGAAAAAGGACTGTGCCCAGAAGATCTGGGTAAAACACCTAATTTAATTCCATTTCTAGGGGAATTATGGAATAATTTAGGAGATTATCAGTTAGTAGAATTAAATCTATATTTAACCAAAGGAAACCGATAAAAAAATGTTGAAATATTCTTCCCATATTATTCGTTTAACTTTGATATTAATTTTATCTGGTGTAATGGTGATAATTGCTCAAAGTGCGATCGCCTCTATCATGCCCAATTTTATCCAATTACAAGGCGGAATAGAACCTAACTTTTGGTTAAATCGTTATTATCGCCCTTGGGTAATGACAGGGATAATATTCGCAGGATTTTTAGCGATTATTTGGTATATTTGGGCGACAATTATCGAAACTAATATTACTTCTAATCAATTCGGCAGATGGCCTTGGTTAGCTTTAGCAACTCTCCTATTACCCACCCTAGGAATACAAATTTTTGCCACCCCAGGGGCAGCCGGACAAATGTTAACTATTCTCAGTTATGCTTTACTTAATTTTAGTTGTTATTGGTTAAATACTATCCTATTTTCTCCGAGAGGTTCAGATTGGCGTTTAGCGCCTCCCCTAGCCCTTCATATTTTTGATATAATCGACTCCTGGGTGCCTTAATATCTATAAATATAATTGTAGTAATATTAACTAGAATCATAATATAAATAATATAGTGATTAGTAAGACAAAAAATTTTTTTATTAATTTAAATATATATTTGGAAAAAATTAGTTAAATTTAGCCAGAAAAACTAACCATCAGGTAAGATTTACTGCTATGATTTGAAAACAATTTTTTTCGCACACTTTAGGTGTTTGCAAATGAACTGTTACGTGATAGGTATTGGTGGAACTGGGGCAAAATGCATTGAAGCATTGATACACTTATGTGCAGCAGGTTTATTGCCTTTGGGCAGCAAGCTATTTATTCTGTTTGTAGACCCCGATCGCGCTAATGGCAGTTTGGGGCAAACTCGCGCCACTTTGCAAGCCTATCAACAATGCCAACAAGGAATAGATAAAGGCAATATTCCTTTATTAAATATCCCGATCGAAACAGGTAGTAATGAGGTTTGGTCGCCTTTTAGTGACATGAAACAACGACCTTCCCTAGAAAATATCTTTCAATATAGTTCCATGCAGGATAGTCGCCCAGATCTCGCTAATTTATTAAATGTTTTATATATCCCAAATGAACGTAAAACCGATTTAGATGTTGGCTTTCGCGGCCACCCATCTATAGGTGCCGCCGTCCTCGCTACCACTGTACAATGGCAAGACCCAGAATGGAATTTATTTAGACAAAAATTACGGGCAGATGTAAGAGTAGGTTCGGGGGCAAGAGTATTTTTATTTGGTTCAATTTTTGGCGGTACCGGCGCCGCCGGCTTACCCACATTACTAAAATTAATTGGCAGAGAATTAAAAACTATAGACCCCCAAGGCAAACACTCACAAATAGGCGCATCACTTCTATTACCTTATTTTACCTTTGTTGATGATGGCAGCGAACCCGGTTTAGGGGCAAATTCCGAAAACTTTTTATTAAATACTAAAGCAGCTTTAAAATATTACGGACAGCAAATTACAGCCTTTGATAAAGTTTATTTACTAGGCGATGATGTTCCCAGCCAAGTTAACACCTTTAGCAAAGGTGGAGAAAGACAAAAAAATAATTCTCATATTGTCGAATTATATGCAGGTTTAGCCGCTATTGATTTTTTTACCGGCAGCAAAACCCAACGAGAACCAGAATGTAATTTTATTGCCCGGAAAAGTCGAGATAAAATAGAATGGGATGATATACCCAACAGTAATGAATTTAAAGAAAAATTAGCATCTTTAGTACGATTTTCTGTCGCTTATCGAGAATATCATCAAGCTTTGCGCCAGCCCATTAAAACCGGAAAGATTTTATATAAAACTTGGTATCAAAGATTTTTCTTAAAACCCCAAATTGACTTAACCAAAGATATAGCAAAAATTCAACTATATCAAATTCGTGATTATTGTGAATTATTTTTAGATTGGTTAACCCAAATACACCAATATTGTCAAAGCAAAAAAGTAGAATTATTTAGAGTAGAAATTTTACAAAACTTTAGAAAATCAGAATTTGGTAATTTAGTTTATGGGTTAGAAAATATCAACGAAATGGAGATGTTAAATCGACATTTTAACGATTTAAAATGGGAAAATTGCGAAGGTTTAAGTTTAGGAAAATTTATTAACGGTTTATATAAAACTTATAAATTACCATAAGGAGATTATCACAAATGGCGCAGCCGATTTTACCAGGATTGAGAACAAATCATCAAGTAGGTTTAATTAATGCTGTGGGTCAGTGGGAAAGAAGACAAGTAGCTGAAATGGCTAATTTAAGCGATGGTTTAGATTTTG
Organism: uncultured bacterium; assembly: GCA_963923765.1. Taxonomy (GTDB): domain Bacteria; phylum Cyanobacteriota; class Cyanobacteriia; order Cyanobacteriales; family CAWUOF01; genus CAWUOF01. The sequence goes on from CAWUOF010000386.1 coordinate 3,445, forward strand.
GTAATATCATTGCCCGTTCTGATACTATAGACTCTATTCCTGATATTTGGGCGCGTCCTTTATTATTTGATATGGCGCTATATGATACCAGTCATCCTTTGCACGATCGCATTTTAGGAGAATGGCGCGGGTTATTAACAATGATGGCATTTCGAGAAGTTTATGAACTTTCTCAACTCACAGTTTTTCCAGTGGAATTACCATCAAGAAATACCTTAGATGTAGATATGCAAGATATCCATCCCTTTGCCATTGCCCTAGCAAAATTAATGCCAGACTCAGATAGACTAGCAACAGATACAGACTGGAATAATTTATATGTAATTCTATTTGGCGATCGACCTTTAGGGATGACTTCCCCTACTACCCTAGTTTGTACTGCTGCCGACTACAGCGATAGTAACACCGAATTTCGAGATAATATCCTCAGAAATATTATCACTTGGTTTGATGGCAATTTATTAAAAAATCCTATTCCCTTCTTAAACGATATCCAAAAAGATCTGCTAGGAAACTGGCTAGAAAACTTACGCCAAAAACTACAAAATCATGGTAGTTTACATCCAGAAAAATCCAATAACTTATTTAAATGTATTAAAGAATTTCAAAGAGATTTAAAATTTACTCCCCAACAAATAGGTTTAAAATCCAGCTTTTTACTAGAAACTGGTATATATCGCCATTTAAACGAATGTATCAAGCCAGCCCCACCAGATCCAGACGCTTCCCACGTTAAATTACAAATACTCTCTGAAGATACAGAATTACCAAAACTATTAATTGTAGATGGAATTATTGCCTCCCAATGGCAATTAAATCAAAATCGCATTACTATTTTAGGCGGTATCAGTTTAGCCAACTTACCAAGCGACTTAAATCAATTAGGTAGCGATCGCACTTCTCTACTAAATCTTAACCTACCCCAAAACACAGAATGGCGACTACCCCAGGATTTTTTTACTAACACTTTATTTATCATTCCACAAGCAACAGCTTTTCCCGGTGTCGCCAAAATCGAAGGATGCGATCGCCTCGATTTTATTCCTATTTTACCCATAAAATCTGAACTCTTACAATATATTCCCGCCAAACAACTACTACAACGACTATCGATCGAATCATCAGGCAGAAATGGTACTATTACCATCCGCTTACGCTTACCCCTACAAGGTATAGATGGCAACGGCAAAGATTTTGAAATACGCAAAGATTATTATCGTACTAATATCGGCGGAAAACTAGCCA
>CAWUOF010000387.1:0-4683 GCA_963923765.1 uncultured bacterium
ATTATCCTGCCCAGAAGTATTTCCTCCTGGCGTTGGTGTTGGTTCATTTTTGGTTTCTACCCGCACATCTTTTGAGTTTCCTGGTTCATCTTTAGCTAAACTAATTCCGGCATTACCTAGTAAAAATAATACACCTAGAGATAAACCAATACTTTTAAATACTAGGGCAGAAAAACTTGGTTTTAATTGCTGATTTTTTTGGTAGATATTTTGGTACATACAAATAATAATCCTCCCAGATTTTTTCTAGGAATAACTACTTTTCCTTGCCAAATATCCCTGACGTTAATCTAAGTAAAAAGGTTCACTAAAATCTATAAAAAAAATAATAATCAGTAATAATTTTTATGGTTATATTACTTTTTAACCAAAATTTTTTCTATGGCATAAATAAAAGTTTATCATCAAAGGGTTTACTCCCTTTTACCTTTTGCCTGCTATACCTGGTTTTTTTAAAGATTTTTCCAAAATACTTATTATTTTTGTATAAAAATAAGCGCCGCGTGTGGCAGCACACAACGCTTAAAAATCTTCAACTTCCAGCAAGGCAACGGTAATAGCTCCAAAAGCAAAAGCTAATACTAAAGGCATGGGAGATTTCATTAAATAGGTTAAAATTACACCCATTACGCTTACTATTATTCCTGCCATTGACCAGATTTTTTCTGATGTACTTAATCCTTTTTCAACCTTAATTAATCTTAATACTTTTGTCGGAATTGGTTCTGGCATTACCGCACCAGGGGGAAAAGCCCAATATTGAGAACCTTCGATAATTAAATCAGTCCAGCCATTTTCTTGACACCAATCTTGAATCCAGTCTTCACAGTAATGATTCATAATGTTTATTCCTGGGAATTTTGAAGTTTTATTAAGTTAAGTTAATTGAGAAAAATGTTTTTTTCTACTAATCAAATAGATTAGCAGAGACTAGATAAAATAAATCCTAAGAAATACTAAAATTAATTTAGGATTATTGGCAATGTAAGTATATATAACTATTGATTTTATTAAAGTCTATAGATGAAAAATAGGGAGATGTTTTTATTAATAAAACTATATATATTCAGGTATATATACATTTTCTCTTGTTTAATTTACATGAAAACCAAGGGTACATCTCTAAATTGTAAAAACCGTTGTTGCGCTTCGCTAAAGTTGACTATAAACAAAAATCCTAGATATTTGCCTAGTTAAAATATTGTTTTTTTGCAAATATGAGATGCACCCAAAACCAATTACATTAAAAAGTAAAATATTGATATTTATAAGTTTATCATCAAGTAAAATTATTTAGTGGCATAAATTTATCTGATGAAAGCTGGGGAAATAATATTATAAATTTTAGACAGTTGATACCGCAAAATCTGATAGCGGGTGATGAGCCATGCGTGTCGAAAGGTTGTTATAATCTTTCCCTGCTTGACGCTGAAGCACGCTCAGATGGTCTGTATCCAATAAATATTTCATATCTCGTCTTGCGCTTCCAGTAAAGACTCATCACCTTGGCGAATTGCTTGCCCATAAGCGAGTACCTCTTCAAAAGCAGGTTCATCTTTGAAAGATCCTGTAATTTGTTGTAGCCAATTTATCGGTTGAGGTTCTGTAACTTGTTTCTGCAATTCGGCGATCGCGGCTTCTACTGCCGCCATCCGTTCTTCTAAAGATAAAAAAGCGTTAGTTGCCATTTGATTTTCTCCTAATAAAAGGTAATTTATGGGGTGTCAATACTTGACATATTCAGGTATTTAACTAGATGCACTGGTATAAAAACGTAAAGCTAAACGCCAAAATAAATTAGAAGCAAATAATAAGGCGATCGCTAATATACCAGCGCCGAAAATATTTATCATTGCCACTCTACCTAACATAGTTTCTGCTGGTATAGTAGTTAAAAATGCTACGGGCACTACAAAAGTAAAAAAGAATCGGTAAGCCATAGGATAAGCTACAATAGGATATCTACCAGCTTCTAACAAACCTTTTAATACTTCAGTAACATTATAAATTTTGACAAACCAAATGCTAGTAGCTCCTAACATAAACCAAATGCTATAAAGACTAATAAACCCAAAGGTAATTGGTATAATACTTAAAATATAATTTTTTCCGCTAATACCTAACTGCAAGCTAGTGTAAATTATTAATCCTAAGCCAAAAAACAGATCCGGAATTCCCCAAAGAGAAAGGGTACGAGTAGAAAGCCAAAATTGACTGCTGATAGGTTTTAATAGAACAAAATCTAAAGTACCTTCTTGAACTTGTTGCACAATGCGGTTAAGATTAGGAGCGAGGAAAGTAATAGAAAAGCCTTGTAATAGGGTAAAAATTCCTAATACTAACATAGCTTCTTCCCATTGCCAGCCAGCAAAGGAATAGTCATAACGGTAAAAAAGGGATAAACCGAAAAGACTACCAAGAATATTACCCAAACTGCTAAAGGTTGATAAAACAAAATTGATGCGATATTCCATTTCTGCTGCGATCGCTGCACCCCAAAACAGTTTTAATACATCTAAATATCTTTTCATTATTTATTACCTATCCTCCGTAAAAACAGGTTTATAAAAACCGAAAATTTGTTAGGTTTAGTTAATTTCTAGTTAATTTTTAGTTAATTTCTAGTTAATTTTTAACTAAAAATCAACTATGCTCCCATACCTGAATAATGTTTTAAGCCTAAACGCCACAACCATCTATTTATTATTAAAATAATAACTATCCAAACTAAAATAGCTATTAAACCTTTGCCTATATCTACAGGTAATCCTACTAAAATTGCGGCGGGAAAATGTACTAAATAGGGAAAAGGAGTCCAGAGGACAAATTGCCGGACAGTTTCCGGAAAAACCTCTAAAGGAGCAATAAAACCGGATAGAAATAGATACAATAAAAACCAAAATTGTTCAATTGCTCCAGCCTTTTCTATCCAAAAGGAAAACATGGCAAAAGTGTATTGAATAATAAAGCGCAAAATAAACGCTAATATTACGACTAAGAAAAATAGCAAACTATTGGTAATACTGGGTAGCCAAAACGACTGGGGATAAAGTAAGAAAAATAGTATCAATAGTACAATTATAAATGGTAAACGGGCAAAACGTTCAGCAATATGGTTAAAAATGTGATGCCATACAGGGTCGATCGGTTGTAATAATTTTGGGGAAAGTTTCCCTTGTACTACTTCTTTTTCAAAATCAAAAATTACCCAAACTACATTAAATTGTCGCACTATATAAGCTGAGAGAAAATAACGGGCAAAATCTATAGGTTGTAAGCCAAATTTTCCGCCTGCTGATGCCTGCATCCAAATACCCATAAGGATAAAAGGTAAAGAACCGGAAAGCGCCCATAATAATAATTCCGCCCGGTATTCCAACATATAGGCGTAGTAAGCTAAAAATAGTGTTTTGGCAATTTTGATGATTCGGTTCATATTAAATAAATATTTTTATGAGTACATATCTGCTAAAAACATGGTGATATTTTTGATATTTTTTGACAAAAATTGATGGTTTTTACTAGATAATAAATTCCAGTATTTTTAAGTAACTAAACCTGTGCGAAATACTCTGGCGATGACTTCTTCTATGGGGGGATCTGTAACGGTTAAATCTATAACTTCCTGTTCTGCTAAAATTTTGGCTACAGTGCGGGTAAGGGTTTCTCTTTTGACTAATAATCTGACTTTTCGCCCTTCGATGGATTCAATTTCTCCATAGATATTTAAATCAGATTCTAATAAGGGTTGATTTAGTTCTATTTGCACTTCTCGATAGGGGGCAAAACGATCTAATAATCCTTCTAGGCTACCATCATAAATTAGTTGTCCTTCGTGAATTAAAATTACTCGTTTACAGAGGGCGGTAATGTCTGCCATGTAGTGACTGGTTAAAAGGACAGTGGCGCCAGTGCGTTGATTATATTCTCGTAAAAATTCTCTAACTCCTACTTGGGCGTTTATATCTAAACCGAGAGTAGGTTCATCTAAAAATAATACTTGGGGTTGGTGGAGGAGTGCTGCCATAAGTTCGGCTTTCATTCTTTCCCCTAAAGATAGTTTACGTACAGGTGATTTTAGTCTATCTTTGAGGGCAAGCATTTCACAAAGTTCTCCAACTCGATCGCGAAAAGCTTTGTCAGAAATACCATAAACTGCCGCATTTATTTTTAAAGACTCTAGGGCGGGTAAGTCCCAAATCAGTTGTTGTTTTTGCCCCATGACTAGGGTGATTTTTTGTAAAAATGATTCTTCTCGACGAAAGGGAAAGCGATCGCACACCCTAACTACTCCAGAGGAAGGATGAATTAATCCTGTTAACATTTTTAATGTAGTAGTCTTACCTGCCCCATTAGGGCCTAAAAATCCCACTACTTCCCCCGGTTCAATTTTAAAGGAAACATTTTTTACTGCTTCTACATTTCGATAAGTGCGTCGCCAAAAATGCCGTATTGTCCCCACTAAACCTGGTTCTTTTATGGCTACAGGATAAACTTTGCGTAAGTTTTCAACCTCGATGATTGGCATAAATTTTTACTATTATTAATGTCCAATAACAATTTCTAGTAAGTCTAAATTATTTATAGCTTTATTATTTAATTTGTGAACATCACGGTTAAAATAATTTATTTTTCTATGGATTTTTGCCAAAAAATAATTATACCAATTATATCACAATTTTA
>CAWUOF010000388.1:0-4676 GCA_963923765.1 uncultured bacterium
ATCGCACATCCACCCGCCCCCATTCCCTCCTTCACATAGCCCTCCTCATAAACCCATAACTGGCGATAACTAGAATTAGCAAAACTAAGCTGAGTAGCCAATAAACAAACTTCTCCTATCTCCTCAGCAAGTCCCACAGTATCACCTGTAACATCTTCCGCTACCCAGCGAGTAGTACCTACCACAATTTCTTCAGGTGTCCAAGCCAAAGAATATCGAGAAGCGATCGCCCGACATAAAGCATAAACAGCCAGCATTTGAGTTCCCCCTGCCAGCAATACCCCCACCTGACGACTAGCAGCAATAGCCATACCTGCCACAACTATCTGCATCGGATCTCCCACCGCCGCAACTATTTCCAGAGGATTTTTTTTATTTATTGCTTTTCCCTGCAAAAAACCAGCATTTTTTAATCCAGTTTCTACCAAAGCTAATTTTTGCCCATGATTACAACTAGGATGACTACTATTAATTTTACCAGCAGAATTAATTCCCAAAGCCATAGTTACAGCCAAAGCCGTAGTCGTACCTCCCACTACACATTCCCCTAAAATTACATAGCTATTTTTAGCATTAGCAGCTAATTTATCTCCCCAAATTAAACCTTGTTGGAACAAATGATCTACTATATTAATATCCAAAGCTTGACCAGATGATAAACAACGAGCCGGAGTACCACCAAGATCGATCGCTCCCACAGAAGGAATTACAGGCAAACCAGCATTAAAAATATATATAGGAATACTTTGCGCCGCTAATATAGCACGAGAAATTATCACCGGAGATACACCAACATCCAAAGGCGGCAAAGGATATAGAGGCTTAATTTGCGGACCACAAAATAAAAACTCCGCATCAGCAACAGCCGTATATTGGCGATCGCTAGGAGTTGCCCCAGCCGCAGAAATTCCTGGTATTATCCCTGTCTCCGTAAAACCTAAAATACAACCAAAAACTGGTAATTTTCCGCGATATTTTTCCAGCCATTTATAACCGATATCTGTTTGAGTATAAACTGCAATCATTCTTCTCCTTCATAGTCAAGTAAAACCTGTACCCAAACTGGCGGCGGCGAAATTGTATTTCCCAAACGTTCTAATAATATCCAAGATACTAAATGTACGGCAAATAAATAAATTATATTATTAAAAATAACCATTATTAAAGCAATTATTTTGATTATAAATAAACTCGGTATATCTAGTAATCCTAATTTAACAAATCCCCATTCAGCTACTTCTCTAATTTGCGTTAATAAATAAATCCATAAATCTTCTCCTAGCATCAAGGAAAGTATCCAAAAACGGAAGAAAAAACCGAAACTGCCTAATAGTGTTCCCAAGGCGATCGAAACTGTCCAACTAGCCCGACGTTTCCATAAACACCCTAACATTACTCCCAACACACCAAAAGGAATAAAAAATAATAAACTACGCGGCGGACCAAGTAATACAGATAGCAACAAACCCGACACTAAAGCCGCCATCCAAGCAGCCCGATTACCCCAACGTAGGTACACTAAAGCAATGGGAACAGGAAAAAAAACTCGCCATACAGGGAGAGGAAAATAATTATTTACATACCAAATTAAACTAGCAGTACTAGCTAAAAAAGCTGTTTCTACCAGTCTTAATGGTATGGCATCTTTTAAACTTTTTTCTGTATTAATACCAGCAGAATTAACCGGAGCGATCGCTGGCTCTTTTTCCGAATTATTATTAATACTTTCTGAATTCATACCAATAGAATAATTTATATCTTCAGAATTTGGCGATCGAGGTTTTTTTGGCAAATTTTCCGAATTAAAATCTTTACTATTAGATAAATCACTCATAAAACTAAATAATTTTATTTGAAAATCTATATATGAAATCCCCGCCAAGACGGGGAAAATATTAATCATAAGGCTTTATTTTCAGAGCTTACCTCACCTGGGGAATGATGAGCATTAATTTTCCCACCCTGCATAACTAAAACCGAGCAACAAGCATGGTGTAAAACATGATTACTCACACTGCCCAGAAAAGCTTCCGTAACTCCTGTACGTCCGCGTCTTCCCATCACAATTAAATCTGCATCCCAATTTTCCGCCGCTTGACAAATTAACTCTCCCGCATCTCCTACTTTGTAATCAAATTCCGTCGCTATTCCTGCTTGAGTTGCTATATCACAGTAATTTTTTAATAATTCTTGCACTTGTTTAATACTTTTTTCTAAGCGCAAGTGTTGAGCTTCATAAGCATGGTCGATAAACACTGGATCTAACCCAAGTTGAGTCGGAATAGGCACCACTGGCTCCCCTATTTCATTATTGGTAAGGGAATGAAATAGCATTAAAGCCCCTTGATTAGTTCGAGCTAAATCCAGAGCAGAATTGAAAATACAATTACTTAATTGCGAGTCGTCTATCGCGACCAGGATTTTTTGAAAGCCCATAATTTTTTCTCCCGGTAATGCTTACTAAAAATCAATAATTTAGAGCAACAAACGCTCTAATGCCCCTAAATCTGGAATTCGCAGAATATCGCGATCGCGAACTATTAAGGCTTTTTTCTCTAATTTATTTAGCACACGGGTTACAGTTTCCCTTGCTAGTCCACTTAAACTGCTTAATTCTCGATGGGGTAAATTCGGAATTTCTATTCCTGATGTAGTTTGTTTTCCTTGTCCCTCAGCTAAAAACATCAGAATATCTGCTACCCGGGAAGTACTATCCGATTCTCTTAATCTTAAACGGCGATTCACTTGTCGGAGACGACGGGCCATTAGTTGCGCCAATCTAATCCCTGCAAAGGGTTCCGTGTGCAAAAATTGGACAAAATCCTGGGATGGCATATTGCCGATGGTAGTAGGAGTTAGCGTAATTACATCGGTCGATCGCGGGACCTCATCCAGAGCCGCCATTTCTCCAAATAGCTCCCCTTTGCCTAATATGTTTAGTGTTACTTCCTTCCCATCTAAGTTATAAGTCCGAATTTTTACCCAGCCTTCCAGAATAAAATAAACTGAGCCACCCCAGTCATTTTCTAGCAAGATAACTTGATTAGCTGGATGGGTTCGGCCTACCACATGGGCTGTGGCTTTTTCTACAGATGCCTCTGGCAAGCCGACAAAGAAAGATGTCAAACGAATTAATTCGTGAGGTTGTAAGGAGTGTTCGCGTGGTCGTTGTCGGTCATCCATTGGGCGATTTTATCTAAACGGGGACTGCTGATATGATAAAAAATAAAGGTTTATCCTTTAACAGGATATCGATCGTAACTATAGCAGAGAGCTTATATTTCCCCTACTGTTAGTTGCATCTACAATCCTATATCCGTAAATTTACTGTAAAAATTCTCAGATTGGATAAATTTTTACCTTTCTTAGCCTACACTTTGTTTGACCTAAGATTCATAACCTCACAACTACTTAAATTATATGGGCCAATATATCCCGGCCAATAATTTGTGCGGCTAAAAAGGTCGATCGCTTAGTAAATAGTCTGATTCTCACAATAGAAAATCAGTTTTTTTTCCCAAGCAAATCTATATTTATATTTTAACCAATAACAGCTTTGAAAATATTTATTATTATTTTTCTAAGCTGCTTTACCTAGATAGAGGTTTTATCGTGATTTCTAAGCTGGATCAAATTCAAGCCTTGATTGCTGAAATTGACGTATGGTTACGTAAAGTTAACCTACGTCGCCCTTTAGGAATGGCAGATATTGTTCAGCAACAGCACCTTTTAGAGCGCGTTCGTAGCTATCTTTATAGCTTAGAGGAACTCATTAAAACGGGTAATAATTTTAATGATGATACCAGTAAGCCGCACAGTCAAGCGACAGAAAATTTACCTATACAGGAAAATACCCCGGAAAATAATACTTTTCGAGCATACATCAATCAGGAACATTTGTCAGAACAGATTTTACAAACTCTACAAGGAGAAATGGCCATAATTCGCGATCGCTTGATGGCTAGTTATCAAGAAGAATTAGCCAGCCTGCGATCGCAACGAGAAAGTTTATGGGCAGAAATTCGCCAACTTGAACAACAACATCAAGCTTATCTCGATCGGGCTGAAAATCAAAAAGCCCAGCAACAGTTTATTAATGAACTGTTACAAAAATTAATGGCTCCTTGGTTGGAAAATCTCCATCAAGAAATCACCGCAATTTTGGCCAAACAAGCTGAAGTTTATCCGGCCCAAAATCCCAGCCTCAATAACGATTCCTCTTCCCTATTAGAACAACCCAGCATTCAACAACGCTTAGAACAATTAAAATTATTACAAAATCATTCGGAAGAATTATTAATTAGATTAAATACTTCTTTACAAGCTGTTTTTGCAGCCCTACAAATCAATGTAGAAAATTATCAAGAATCTTTGACTACAGGTATTACCAGAATGCATAGCCTTGGTCAACAAGGCGAACAAATGTTTACTGATTTAGTCAATCATCTCACCCAATTATTAAAATTAGAAGCTTCTTCTTATTTACAATTATCCCAAATATCTCCCCCTCAAATAATCAGCGATCAACCTGATATTATTAATACTAATACCAGTAAAAACATCGTTGATACTAATATCAAAACCACCCCGGAAAATCTATCACCAGATATTTCTATTGCTAGTTTAATTATTGCTAATAATCAAATTGTAGAAAATTCTATGGAAAATGTAGAAAA
>CAWUOF010000389.1:0-4674 GCA_963923765.1 uncultured bacterium
ACCAAGTGAGTACAGAACATTGGCAATCGCTCCAAAATATTGCGCCCAATTACTTTAAAATATCTGGGAAAGATAACGCAAATAACAAACACAAAAAAAGTCGAATAGACAGAACTTCACCAGCTATTACCTCAGCGCAAATAAACAATAAAGATAGCAAATCTACCAGTGAAGCTACCCACTCCGAATCCCCAACAGATAATAGCATTCTTTTCCCCACACCGACAAAATGTCATCACTGGTTTTGGCAAGGATATCCCTTTATTGAACAGCAAAGTTCTTCCGATTGCGGTGCGGCTTGTTTAGCGATGATTAGTCAATATTGGGGAAAAAGATTTACTATCAATTATTTACGCGATTTAGCTGATGTAGGTCGTAGTGGTGCTTCCATAAAAAACATAGCCGTAGCAGCAGAAAATATAGGCTTTCATGCTCGACCAGTGCGAGCTTCTTTGAACAAAATAGCAGAGCAAAAAAATCCTTGGATTGCACACTGGCAGGGAGTTCATTATATAGTTGTTTACTGGATAAAAGGCGATCGAATTTTAATTGCCGATCCTGCCAAGGGAAAACAAACTATTTCCCGCCAAGAATTTATCGCTAACTGGAGCGGGTACGCATTATTACTCGATCCCACCGATCGCCTACAACAAACACAAAGCCAGAAAATATCTCTCAGTCGATTTTTTGGCGCTCTAAATCCTTACAGATCTATTATTTGGCAAATTATCTTTATTTCCTTAATAGTTCAGATTTTTGGCGTTATTACTCCCCTGTTTACACAAATAATTCTCGACCAAGTGGTAGTGCATAAAAGCTTCACTACCCTAAATGTTTTCGTGCTGGGATTATTGCTATTTAACATTTGGAATATTGGTCTAGGAGCTACCCGACAATATCTACTTTCCTATTTTTCTAACCGATTAAATTTAACCCTAATTGGTGGATTTATTAGCCATACGCTAATACTACCCCTAAAATTTTTTGAATCGCGGCGAGTAGGAGATATTATCACCCGGGTTCAAGAAAACCAAAAAATCCAACATTTTCTCATCAGTCAGGTGATTTTAGCTTGGCTGGATATGCTCACGGGTATTGTCTATTTGGGGCTAATGTTGTATTACAACTTGTACCTAACTTTGCTGATACTTGGCTTAGTTCCTCCTCTAGTAATTTTAACTTTAGTAGCTACTCCTTTTTTGCGAAAAGTATCGCGAGAAATTTTTAATGCTGCCGCCGATCAAAATTCTTTAATGGTGGAAATGTTGACGGGAATAACTACCGTAAAAGCTGCGGCAGCAGAAAAAGAAATACGCTGGCGTTGGGAAGATAAATTTACCAGTAGCATTAATGTGGGATTTCGCGGGCAAAAACTGAGTATTGTTTTACAAACTATTGGCGGTTCGATTAATAGTTTAGGTAGTACAGCTTTACTTTGGTACGGAGCAATGCTCGTGATTCAAAATGATCTAACTATTGGTCAGTTTGTCGCCTTTAATATGATGATTGGTAAGGTTATTGGTCCAGTGTTGGCGCTAACTAATCTTTGGAATGAGTTACAAGAAGTGCTGATTTCTGTGGAAAGGCTAAATGATGTTTTTGAGGCGACTCCTGAAGAAAACCCAGGAAACCCGATGTTAATTTTGCCCAGCCTGCGGGGAGAGGTACAATTTGATAATGTTACTTTCCGTTATAGTTCCCAGCAGGAGCGCAATACTCTTCAGAATATTAATTTTGAAGTAAAACCTGGGCAAACCGTTGCTATTGTCGGTCGTAGTGGATCGGGTAAGAGTACCTTAGTTAATTTGCTACAAGGTTTTTATCATCCAGATAGTGGTCGAATTTTGATAGATGGGCATGATATTCGCCACGTTTCCCCCCAGTCTTTGCGATCGCAACTGGGGGTAGTACCCCAGGAGTGTTTTTTATTTTCGGGTACAGTTTTAGACAATATCGCTTTGTATAGAACTGAATTTAATTTAGAACAAGTAACAGAGGTGGCTAAACTTGCCGAAGCTCATGCATTTATTCAAGATTTATCCTTGGGATATAACACTAAAGTTGGGGAAAGGGGTGCTAATTTATCTGGAGGACAGCGACAGCGAATTGCTATAGCTCGCGCTTTGTTGGGAGAGCCGCGAATTTTAGTTTTAGATGAAGCCACAAGTTCTTTAGATACGGAATCAGAAAGACGATTTCAACAGAATTTAGAGCGTTTATCACGCGATCGAACTACCTTTATAATTGCTCACCGACTTTCGACAGTGCGAAATGCCGATAAAATTTTGGTATTAGATCGAGGAATTTTAGTTGAATGTGGTACTCACGATCAATTAATGGCGCAGCAAGGTTTGTATTATCATCTAGCTCAACAGCAATTAGATTTGTAATAAAAAATATTGTAAACTACTACGCCTTTAAATTGCTGTTAGTAGGGTATCTCATATTTGTAAATAACCTTGCACTGTCTTCGCCCCGACTATGCCCAAAAATTATAGATATTTACATAGTTAAAATAGGTTTTTTTTACAATTAGGAAATGCACTCATCAGAATCTTTTTAACGCCGCCCTGGGTGCATTTCATATTTGTAAAGGTTATTTAAAAATATGAGATGTACCCCCTATTTCCTGCTATAAATACCTGAGCAGAATTAATTATAGATTTAGGATGGTGCGTCAGAATTTTACCCCCTGATTATATTGCTTAAATCGTGGTGATGACGTACCCTACATATTAATGGCGGATTTTTCCCTGTTTCCTGCGATAGCAAAGAAAACTGCCAAATTGGCATGGTTAGTTAGCAAGGTTTATTAGTATATATACGTAAGTATCGTAAATTATTTTTAGCAGAGACTTAATTTCAACCGTAAAAACGCGGATTTTTTTAAAGAGAGTAAATGAAGCCTAAAAAAATAGTCGATCGCGGTTTTGTAGTTAAAACCGTCTCTGTCCCTGATTCTGGGTAACTGTTATGTCAACACTTATCAGAAAAATTTCTCAATATATGCCTTTAAATTCATCTTGTAACAAAATATATGGAGGTATGACTGCTTCAGCCGTTGAAAATCCGCCGTCACAATTGTCACAATTTACGGATAACGACAAACATCACCGAGAAATTACGGAAACACCTCCAATAATAAAAAAACAAATTGTAGCGCCAGAAATTAACAGTAATTGGTCGGCGGCTTTGCAGACTATGTTAGATGTACCTCCAGCAAATTTTCCTTTACGAATGATGCTAGGTGGGATAGTTTTTTCTTTAGCTTTTTTGGGCTGGGCATGGTTCGGAAAAATTGAAGAAATAGGTCACGCTCAGGGACAATTAGTGCCTCAAGGTGAGGTGTATAAAATCCATCCGGTTGAGTTAGGAAAGGTGGCTAATATTGCGGTTAAAGAAGGCGATCGAGTATATGCCGGACAGGTGTTATTAGAATTAGATACTCAACTGGCTCGATCGGAAGTGGAACGTTTGGAGCAAATGCTGGCAGCTAATCAAATTGAGTATAACCAAAAGCAAGTTTTGCTGGAGAAAATTCGTTTGGAAGCTAAAACTCGTGCTGATATTGCGGCGGCAGAGACTCAAACGCAAGAACACGCGATCGCAGGTTCTAAAGAGAAAATTAGCACTCTTACAAAAATGCTAAAACAATTACAAAAGGATGCTGATGCAGATGTATCTCGTCAAGAAAGGCTAAAACCTTTAGTTGATAAAACTAAAAATTTGCTTGGGCAAATGCAAATAGATATTGATGCTCAACAAGAGCGTTTAACCAGGTTAAAAGCCCTGGTAGTGGAGGGAGCGATCGCTAAAGAACAGGTGTTTCAAGCCGAGCAAACTCTACGCGATCGTATGCGTGCAGTTACTCAAACTGAATTGCAAGAAGTAACGAGTACAAAGGAACAAATATTTCAAGCCCAGCAAAGTTTACGCGATCGACAGCGATCGATTACCCAAACTCAGGGAGAAATCGAACAAGCTAAAGCAGAAGGCGATCGCTTGCAAGTAGGATTAGCCCAAAAACGATCCGAAGCACATAGAATTCATTTATCATCACAGCAACAAATTCAGCAATTAGAAGTTGAATTAACTCAACTTAAAGCCAAAATGACTGAGATGGAAAATCTCAGAGAAAGTGCTAATGCCAAACTAAAACAGAGATTTATTTACGCGCCCATTGATGGAGCAGTTTCATCATTGAAAGTTCAGCATCAAGGAGAAGTAGTGCAACCCGGACAAATTGTTGCAGAAATAGCTCCAGAAAATTCATCATTGGTGCTTTTAGCCAAGTTGCCCGATCGGGAAGCAGGCTTTGTTAAAGTCGGAATGCCAGTACAAGTTAAATTAGACTCTTATCCCTATCAAGATTATGGCATTATTTCCGGTAATGTCCTCTCTATTTCTCCCGATTCTCAGCCCGATCAACAACTTGGTATTATTTATAAAGTTCAAGTTAATTTAGAGCGTAATTATGTTACTGCTAACAATCAAGAAATCAAATTTAAGTCGGGTCAGACAGCGACCGCAGATATTATCATCCGCAGCCGCCGTATATTAGATGTCTTTTTAGATCCGATCAAAAAACTGCAAAAAGGTACTTTAGATTTATAAAACCCCAGGGCTGTTTCATGCTAATAAAATTAGCAAACAGCCGTTTTTGGGTGCGTCAGA
>CAWUOF010000390.1:0-4671 GCA_963923765.1 uncultured bacterium
ATTTCCCCCCTGCCCTCAACTACTAGCCGATCGCCTCTAGCCAGGTTAAAATTTCAGGGTTAACTATTTCTGGACGTTCATCGTGGGGACAATGGCCAGTTTTTGGAATAGATACAAATTTGATACTATAGCCATTTTCTCCAAATTCTCGAAAAATTTGGCCGCCCTTAACTGGTGTCCAAGGGTCATCTTCACCCCAAAGAACTAATAAAGGATGCTTGACTTTTGGCAATAATTCTGATATAGAAGGTCCGGCTGGGGCGGTCAGAATAGAAGCAAAAACTTTTTGGGCGCCGACATCACAAGAAGGGCGATACAGCAGTTCTACCAGTTCTTCGGTAATGGCTGCGCGATTACAATAAACTTGGCGTAGAGTATTGCGGATGCGGTGTTTTTGACGGATGCGATCGAACAAAAACGGCCCAAATACGGGGGAGTTAACGAATTTGGTAAAAACTCCCATTACCACTCGCAAGGGTAAATTTAACTCATGGGGACGATGATTTAAACCCCCTGCACAGTTAATTAAAACGCCACCTAGAGATATTTCCGGATGATGGGCTACTACCATCAAGCTTAACAGCGCACCGATCGAATTACCGATAAATATCGCAGGTTCCTGAATATGAACTGCCCAAAAATCTGCCAGCAATTCTTCCCACAGTTCCAAGGTATAATCTAATGGCGGTTTATCAGATGCGCCAAAACCTAATAAATCTAAGGCAAATACCCGATAACCCCCGGCAGCTAGGACGGGAATATTATGCCGCCAATGACCGATCGAAGCCCCAAAGCCATGAATTAATACTAATGGTTGTCCGCTTCCCATTACAGTGTATTGGATTGTATGGCCTTTCCAAGTCCAAGTTAGCTTTTCAAGGGTCTTTGTTGGTGTAAGTTCTTGTGTAGTCACGGCTATTTTTATTAACTTTCGTAAACTATTTTTATAATAATAATATTTTGTGGTAATTACAAATTTATTAGGGTGTGTCAGAATTTAAAACTTAAATTATATAGTTAAATTTTAAGTATGATGCAACCTAAACTTAAATTTTAGGGTAAAAATTGGTTATTTTTAAACTATATAATTTATTGAATAGGATTATTTAATTAAAACCTAAAAACCAACAATTTTTATGATAAAAAAAGGATGTTTTTAATTGAGGAAAATGTTTAATGGCAAATAACAATAAATTTCCTTGGCAACAAGATATTATAATTAAACATAGCCAGAGATTGTTAAAAAGCTTTGAAAACTGTACAGGTAATATTTTATTATCAGTAACAGGAAATCCAGCCGAAATAGCAGAGGCGCTTTTTGCCGCACCATTTGTATTAGTTTCTCATGGTATGGAAGCAGATCCGATTTTAAACTATGGTAATCGTACAGCTTTAGAATTATGGGAATTAGACTGGGAAAATTTTACAAAAACTCCTTCCCGTTATACTGCGGAACCGATCGCCAGGGAAGAGCGAGAACAAATGTTAAACGAAGCCAAAACTAAAGGTTTTATTAGCAACTATAGAGGCATTCGCATTTCTAGCACTGGGAAAAGATTCTTTATTGAAGATGGTATTATTTGGAATGTTTTTGATGAACAGCAGCAAAAATGTGGCCAAGCTGCTACTTTTAGCCATTGGACACCTATTAATTAAAGTATATAAATAAAAATTAATAACTAACATCGGACGGGTATTTTGAATATTTTTACCGCAAAGACCGATCCAATATATCGTGCATCAATCCATATAATTTAAGCAAAGAGGTGATAGATAAAATGCTGGAATAATAGCTTTTGCTAGGGTGGGCATTGCATTTCATCACCTGAAAAGCTGATTATCCCATTATGGTTTAATCTCACCTAATTTAAAAAAGCCTAAATACAGCTTAAATATTAAGGATGGATTATGCAACCTACCAACCCAAATCAATTTACAGAAAAAGCCTGGGCAGCAATTGTTCGTACTCCAGATATTGCGAAAGAATCTCATCAACAACAGTTAGAAAGCGAACATTTAATGAAGTCGTTATTAGAACAAGAAGGACTAGCTGTTAATATTTTTAATAAATTAGGAATTAATGTACAAAAATTACGTGATCGCACCGATGAATTTATCAATCGACAGCCAAAAATTAGCAGTGTGAGCAGTTCAGTTTATCTTGGTCGTAGTTTAGATACATTGCTCGATCGCGCCGAAGAATATCGCAAACAGTATAAAGATGAATATATTTCTATTGAACATTTACTTTTAGCATATACCAAAGACGATCGGTTTGGTAAAAACTTATGCCAAGAATTTAAACTAGATGAAAACAACCTTAAACCTACCATAGATCAAATCCGGGGGACGCAAAAAGTGACAGACCAAAATCCCGAAGGCAAATATCAAGCACTAGAAAAATATGGCCGTGACTTAACCGAAGCTGCTCGCCAAGGGAAACTAGACCCGGTGATCGGGCGTGATGATGAAATACGCCGCACTGTACAAATACTTTCCCGCCGTACCAAAAACAACCCTGTACTTATTGGGGAACCTGGAGTTGGTAAAACAGCTATTGCGGAAGGACTCGCCCAGCGTATAGTTTCTGGAGATGTTCCCCAGTCTCTTAAAGATCGGAAATTAATCGCTTTAGATATGGGTGCCTTAATTGCGGGTGCAAAATTCCGGGGAGAATTTGAAGAACGTTTAAAAGCAGTATTAAAAGAAGTTACCGACTCCGAGGGAAAAATCATCATGTTTATTGATGAAATTCATACCGTTGTTGGTGCTGGTGCTACCCAAGGGGCGATGGATGCAGGTAACTTATTAAAACCGATGTTAGCTAGGGGAGAATTGCGCTGTATTGGTGCTACTACTTTAGATGAATATCGGAAATATATCGAAAAAGATGCTGCTTTAGAACGACGTTTTCAACAGGTATATATAGATCAGCCTAGTGTAGAGGATACTATTTCAATTTTACGCGGATTAAAAGAACGTTATGAAGTGCATCACGGGGTAAAAATATCTGATAGTTCTTTAGTGGCAGCCGCTACTTTATCGACTCGTTATATTAGCGATCGCTTTTTACCAGATAAGGCGATCGATCTTGTAGATGAAGCTGCGGCTCGTTTAAAAATGGAAATTACTTCCAAACCAGAAGAATTAGACGAAATAGATCGGAAAATTCTCCAATTAGAAATGGAGAAATTATCGCTACAGAAAGAAAGTAATATTGCTTCGATCGAACGTTTGGAACGTTTAGAAAAAGATCTCGCTAATCTTAAGGAAGAACAGCATACCCTTAGCGCTCAATGGCAATCAGAAAAAGACGTAATTACCAAAATTCAAACCATCAAAGAAGAAATCGATCGAGTTAACTTAGAAATTCAACAAGCAGAAAGAGATTACGACCTAAACCGCGCGGCTGAATTAAAATATGGTAAATTAACTGATTTACATCGGCAATTAGAAGACACAGAAACCCAACTAGCACAAAATCAAAAAAACGGACATTCTTTATTACGGGAAGAAGTAACCGAATCAGATATTGCGGAAATTATCTCTAAATGGACAGGAATTCCCATCAGTAAACTGGTGGAATCTGAAAAAGAAAAACTATTAAATTTAGAAGCAGAATTACATCGCCGTGTAGTTGGTCAACATGAAGCAGTTACAGCAGTTGCTGATGCTATTCAACGTTCTCGCGCCGGTTTAGCTGACCCAAATCGCCCTGTAGCTAGTTTTATTTTCCTCGGTCCGACAGGGGTAGGGAAAACTGAATTAGCAAAAGCTCTTGCTGCCTATCTTTTTGATACGGAAGAAGCTTTGGTACGAATTGATATGTCAGAATATATGGAGAAACACGCAGTTTCTCGTATGATTGGCGCACCTCCAGGATATGTAGGTTATGATGAAGGTGGACAATTAACAGAAGCTATTCGTCGTCGTCCCTACGCAGTGATTTTATTTGATGAAATTGAAAAGGCACATCCAGATGTATTTAATGTGATGTTGCAAATTTTGGATGATGGGCGAGTTACTGATGCTCAAGGGCATACGGTAGATTTCAAGAATTCTATTATTATTATGACGAGTAACATCGGCTCTCGTTATATTTTAGATGTGGCTGGAGATGATAGTAAGTATGAGGAAATGAGTACAAGGGTAATGGAGGAAATGCGGGCTAATTTCCGGCCAGAATTTTTAAACAGAATTGATGAAGTAATTATTTTCCATAGTTTGTCTCGTCAACAATTGCGCCATATTGTTAAATTACAGGTAGTCCGGTTAGAAAATCGTTTAATCGATCGCAAAATGTCGCTAAAACTGGCTGATGCTGCCCTAGATTTCTTGTCAGAAATAGGTTATGACCCTGTGTTTGGCGCTCGTCCCCTCAAGCGGGCAATTCAGCGAGAATTAGAAACACAAATTGCTAAGGCTATTCTACGTGGTGATTTTAATGATGGTGATACTATCTTTGTTGATGTAGAAAATGAGCGTTTAGCTTTTAAACGCTTGCCTGCTGATTTGTTGACTATGCCATAAAAATTTCCATAGAGAATGCGTCAGATAGAAACTATGAGAATAATAACTGGAAAAAGTTTCAGTTCTGACGCATTTTATAGTAAATTCAATTACAGCTATTTTCAGGTAAATAAACCACAAACCGACCTCTCTGGTAAACCT
>CAWUOF010000391.1:0-4647 GCA_963923765.1 uncultured bacterium
TGGGCTCGGAGATGTGTATAAGAGACAGCAGTTAAGTTATAAACACTTAACTGTATTTTTTTTAATATATAATTTGCCATATTTTCTATTTGGAGTAATAACAACCTAAGTTTACCCATCCTATCAAATATGGTTTATTAGATATCCTATCTCATCTCTAATTTTCTTCCCAATGTAAAATAGTTGAATTTAATTGTTGCAAAGTTTCTTTTACTGTATTATCTAAAGTATGTCGATCGTACCCTTGACTTGATTCTGCTTCAATTTCAATAGTAATTTTAATTTTTGTAGAACTTTGTTGTAGGGGAATAATCACACCACGAGCTAGATTAGATAATTTATTCCAATCTAAATCTATTTTCATTTTAACAGTTTTTACCTTATCTTTTACTTTTGGTAGAGATTCTGGAGTAGAATTAATACTATAAACTGTATTTGGTGTTTTAACTTTACCAGCATTGACTATTTCTGAAGTTTGCCCTAGACTTTGATAAGTATTTTCTGTGCTATTAGGTAAATTAACCTCTGGTGAAGTATTTAACTCAATTTTTTCAGCTTGGGCTATTTCTGGACGAACTAGAATAGCCTCTAATGTTACTTCATTCAGATTATCCTCATAGTAAATTCGATCGCTATATCTAATTCCTAATTTACCCTCTTTTACACCCACTTTCACAGCTTCTAAAATAACACCTTCATTTTCCACTAAAAATTTTTGCCCAGGAGTTTTCAGAAAGTTATTATAAATATCCTGTAAACTCTTCTCATTTTCATTATTACTCAACCCTTCTTTTATCAATAAATTTGGTGCAATTTTAGTTTGAATTGGACGCTTATTTTTTACATAATCTTCAATGCGTTGCACAATTGAACCATCTAGTGCTTTTTTAGATATTTCCATATCACAATATGTAGTAGCATTTTGTCCTGACCAAGCTAAATGACGATAAGCTGTGATAATACCAGTATTAATATCTATCTCTGCTTGTTTTAATTTCGTTTGTAAATCATTTTTAGATGATAAAGAAAGTTTCATATTTTCATCTTTATTAATAGCATCCAAAGCTAAATATCGTTTTAAGTGATTAACTAAGGTAATATAACTATTAAAATCTATAATTGCTAAAAATACCGTATTTTTATAAATACGAAAAGACCTATTAGTACTATTACCAAATAATTCCTCCAGTAAATTATTAGTATTTTCATCCTCCTTTTTATAATCAGGATGTAAAATCACTAATTTAAACTTATTATTATCAGGAATTTCATTAGCTTCTTTCCAAATCAGGGTTTCAAAAAGTTTACCTTTACCTTGTTGTTTTTTCAATAATTCTAAAAATTTATTTTGAATTACAGAATTAACAACTAATTGTTCTTTATCAAGAATAACTCGGTTTAGATTAGGTTCATTTTTAAAACTATAAAAACGTTTCTCCTCATGGAAATAACAAAGATTATCAGTTAATTTATCTATAGCATCTCCGATAATCATTGGTGGAATATTATCATTAAGTAAAGCTATTCTTAACCAAGATATACTAACTCCTCTCCGGTCTGAACCACTAAAAGAATAGAAAAATACTCCCGTTGCTAATTTAGCAGCGATATTATATTTTTCATATTCACTGCCCATATCTTTATCAATTTGGTGAGCTTTACCTATAATATCGGAAGTAATGATACTATCAAATTCATTGCCGATATGTTTAATTAGTTCTCGCTTGATTAATTGGTTTCCTAAGTTAATTTGAGATGATTGAATTAAAGGATCTGAACCTTTTCTATAAAGGTCTTTAATTACTGCTGCTAATAGTCTTAATACTCCTCTAGTGCGTTGAAAAGTAGGAAATGACCCCCATTTTTCATAAAGAGTATCTATTAATTCTGGATGAAAAGGATAGGCATTTTCTATTTTAGTACGATAGCTAATTTCTTTAACCTCTGATGGTACTTCATTACCTAATTGTTGATAAAGACGAAAATATGCTTCTGCTGTTTGTTTATGTTGGTTAATATCTCCTATGTTGTCAAATAACCGCTTTCTGACAATTTCATAAATTTCTACACCATCAACAGGCACATAAATAGATTCTACTCTACCAGCAATTTTTTCTAATTGGGATAATGCTCTAGTTGCTGCTTCATCAAATTGTTCTAAATCACTTTTGGGTAAGGTTAAAATTAAAACGGAATTATTAGAAGCGGCTATTACCTCGGTAATTTCTTGTAAAAATACTAAGGCTTGTCCCTGGGCAATTTTTTCTTGTTTTTCTTGTTCGTTAGCTTTGGTAATATATGCTAATAATTCATCTATTAAAATTAAAACTGAACCACTTTGTTTGATGACTTCTCTTAATATCTCTTTTCCTGGAGATATACGTT
Organism: uncultured bacterium; assembly: GCA_963923765.1. Taxonomy (GTDB): domain Bacteria; phylum Cyanobacteriota; class Cyanobacteriia; order Cyanobacteriales; family CAWUOF01; genus CAWUOF01. The sequence continues at coordinate 2,386 of CAWUOF010000391.1, forward strand.
TTTGATCATGGTCTTTCACTAAATGATAACATCCTAATTGAGCAGCAATTGCACCCCAAGGAGTTTTACCATTAATTACATCTGCTTCTGTGCCTACAAATACCGCTACTTGTGTATTAGGAATTGATAAGTTATTCGCTAAAGATTGAATTTGGGGTAAATGATTAATTTCATTAAATGATTTAATTAAATGATAAATTGCTAATAAGGAATGGGTTTTACCACCACCAAAAGGAGTTTGTAGTTGAATAACTTTATCTCCTGTTCCTTGAGCAATGCAGTTTAAAACATTACGAATGAGATTTTGTAAACCGCTAGTTAAATAGGTTTTATTAAAAAATAATCGCGCGTCTAAATATTCTTGAGATGCTGTACCTTTAACCACTTCGGCAATATCCGCAGCAAAGGATGATTCACTAAATCTACCATCTGTGATTTCTTTTCTTGGGGTGGCGATATTCCACCATGCTGGTAATGTCATTGTTTTTTCTCCTGGTTTAAAATTATATAATAGACCTCTTGCGAAAATAATATGTCATACTGAGCGAAACGCAGTGTAGCGAAGTATCTTGGAGATTGCTGTCGCAATGACAGATTTTCGCACGCAAGAGGTCTAATAACTATCATATTCTCCCTAATTCTTTTAAGTTTTGCAAATCAATTTTTAAGTCTTCAACATCATAAGTATAAGCAGGAATATTTTTTTGTTTGAGGATTTGTTCAAACTGAAAACGGTTAATTTCCGCTAATTCACTAGCTTTTCCTAAGCTAAGTTTTCCTTGCTGAAATAACATGATTGCTATTTCAATTTTTAATTCTTCTGCTGTCATTTGACTGGCTTTGATAAATTCATCTGAAATTATTAAACTCATTTGTTTCTCCTTGGGGTAAAATGTTGGGTTTAATTTTTTTTACACAACCTACAATCTTTGTCTAATATTTTTCACCCATTCAGTGCTATTTTCCATATCTATTCTATCACACCACATTCCAATAAATGGTTCTTCTTTTAATGGAGTTAATTCTGGTTTTGCTGGCAGTATAGAAAGGATTTTTGTTTGCAAAATTTGTTTTTCTTCTGGAGTTAAAGTATTGATGATTTGCACTAGGGAATCAATTAATTGTAAGTTCATAAAATATTGTGATTTTGTTTGAATTTTGGCTAAACTTTATTAACTAGCAAGAGAAATTACATTAATTTCTGTGACTCGATGTAAAGGTTTAGTTGTCTTTTCTGTAGTGATAAATTCATCTGTTCCTACCTCTAATTTCATCTAATTCGGCTTCTATATCATCCCAATCTAATAATTTAATTTGGCGATCTTTAATTGCTTTTTGTCTAATTTCCCAAAGTTTTTTACCTAATTCGGTTTGTGGTTGATAAACAGTTTCAGGAGGTTGAGATGAAGTTTCTTGTTGTTTTTCTGCAAAGATAGAGTCTATAAAAGCTAAAACTTTTGCTTGTTCTTCTGATTCTAGTTTTTGCCATTTATCGAGTAGTAATTGTTCGTTCATTTGGGTTTCTCCTATGTTGAATTAATTAAAAATCAAGGGGTAAATGAATAATTTGATCTTGGTATTCATCAGGAAAAGAACCTTCAGCAATTAAAAGCAGTTCTTCTATATTTTCACCAATTGTTAGCTGAGGATTAAGAATAAAAATACCAGGAATATGCTGATTTTGTTGGAGATGATATTTTAAATGTCCCGGCATTGAGCGTCTATTATTCGTAACTAAAATAAAGCCATATTCTTCACACCAAGATAAAATTTCTGGATCTTTTGTACCTTTGGGGGGTGTTAAAGGTTCACCAATGACTAAAATACTTAATTCTGGTTTTTTCAAACGCATTTGATTAGGATAAATAGGATCTACGTTTTCATCTATCAAGTATTTAAGAGACATGGGTATTATCTTGATTTAATTGTTGTTTTTGTTGGCGAAGTTTTTGCAATCTAGCAGCAGCAGGATGGGGATTTAATTGTTGCTGTTTTCTTTGTTGATGTCCCCATTCTAACCAATCTGCTATATATTTACTCACACTTTCTTGATTGTGTAAATAATAGAGAATAGTTGCATAAATTTGTTCTAAGGTAATACTAGAAAAATGTTTAACTATTTCTTCTGGTGGACGTTGTTTATAGATGTATTCATAAAGGACATTTTCAATCCCTACTCTTGTTCCTTTTATCCGAATATCATCTTCTGAAAGAAATTCAAAATAGTTTTCTAATTGCATTGGTTTCACTCCTTTTAATTTG
>CAWUOF010000392.1:0-4641 GCA_963923765.1 uncultured bacterium
AAACTGCACCATTTTGATCGGCAGGTAATCTGGATATATCACAATTAGAAATTTTTAATACTTCTAAACATTTGGAAATAGTTAATATTCCTTCCGTTACTAAATCAATTTCGCTTAATTTCCCAATAGGTGGCAAGTCTTTTCGCATAGTTGCTATATCCATTTCTATAGTTTCTCCTAAAAAACTTGCTACAATATTTCCCGTAGTACCTCCACACACTACTTTTCTGCCTTCAAAATTTAACAATCTTTCTACATAAATTATATCTTTTGTTTCATCCAGAGGTGGACCAGTAAATATCATTAATGGGTTTTTTCTTCTTACATATACACCTACAAAAGTTGCATCATCACCTATTTTTCCTCGGTATAAATTATGGGTTTCACTGATAACATTATGCACTATATTTCTGGCTGTATGACTTTGCTTGCTAAAAATAGATTCTATGTGTGTAACAATGTTTTCCCAACCCCAACCAAAATTTAAAGCTGCCCCTAAACCTGCATAAAGTACACCATCACTAATAGCGCCAAGAAAATCATCTCTTTCTAAAACTCCTTCGCTAATAGTAATTTTTTTCTCTAAAATTTGTTCAGTTTTTGATTCTAATTTGTTTAATTTACCTTTTTTAAAATAAAAAGCGGGGGGATTATCAAAGTTAATAATTTTAAATTGATTAGTTTTATGATTGATTTGAATAATAGTAAATGTAGCATAAGCAATTTTTCTAACTTGACAAATGGGTAGAGTACCGATAACTGTTTTAATCACTTCTGTTAAAGATACATCAGCATTCAGCATATTGATGAGAATTTCTGTCGTTAAAGTGGCGAGAATATTTGCTTTTACACCACTTCCTAAACCATCGGATAATACTATGGTGGTTTTATCTTCTGTTTTACGAAATTTTACTTTATCGCCACAAAGTTCTTCACCTTTTTTGTTTAAACTTAAATCGTAAATATCTAAAAAATTATCGACGGTCATATACCGGGTTTCCTTGTTGTTTGTCTAGGGGTAATTTTGGTGATTAGCTGAATATAACCACCAATATATTAAAATGTTTCTTGTTCTAACATTTTTAAAATTTTTAATAAACTAACTTTAGTTTCTGCGGTGGTTTCACCTAGTAAACCTGCTATTTCTTGGGCTACTTTCATTTGGTTGTCTACTACTTCATTTACTTTGTCTATTGTTTCTGCTTTTAATTTCATTAGTTCTTTTTTACGTTGGAATTCCTGGGTAATATCAACCATAATACAAGCGATAATATTTTTATCTTCAATGGGAAATATTACTTCTCTGACATATAAATTATGCTGGCTAAATTCTTTTTCTTTGCCTCTAATTACTTGTTGTTTTAGCCAAACTTCTTTAAAATCTTTTACATCTCCAATAATATCTGATGCGAGTCGATCGATAATTGTTTCTTGTTCCACATTAAACATTTTACAAAAAGCTGGATTAACTGCTTTTATATGCATATCTTTGTCAACTACAATTAATCCATTTGGGTCGTATTCCCAGAGAACTTCCCATAAACTTTTTTCATTGCTCATAATACCACCTTCTAATTTGCTTGTTGAATTTTTGGCAAAATTTCTTGGATAAATGTTTCCTCAATATTATTAGGATTTATTTTAATAAAAATATGGTCTTTAAATTTCATTACAATACCATTACTACAGGTTTCTAAACAGAAAGAACCTTTAAGTTCTATTTGATTTTCCAGTTGATATTCACTGATTAAACTTTGCAATTTTGGCAATACCTCATAAACTCCTAGTTGATGGCAAGCGGAACCCATGCATAAATACAGATTGTCTTTAACTTTCATTAGTTTCTCCTCGTGATGAGCGAGATGTAGCAATTGATGTAATTAACTATTTTTCTAATTACCTATTTTTTTCGATCGCCTGTTTTTAAACCTCATCTATATATAGGGTGAATTTCAAAATTGTAAAAATTTGGTTTCATTTTATTGTTCCTCATGGACTATAAACAAAAATCTGCTTATATTTGTTTAGTTAAAATATTATTTGTTGCTAAAAATTGAGATATATTTTATTTTTTTTATTTTAATAATCTTGCATAAGTTAACTATTTATAGGTTTATCATATCATTATCTTACCACAAAAAAATTATATTTTAGTAATTATTCATAAATATAGATTTTTTTTATCTTTGTTATGACTACAAAACAAACCGGTTATAAAAATCCGGTTTGTTTATATTTCCTTGTTCAATATTTAATTCTTTCGCTGCAATATTAAGAAAGAATAGCGTGGGGTGATTCTACTGGCAATAATTACCATTAGCGACAGTATCATCCTGGTGATACAAAGGAGATTTGAGGCGATCGCCATGATAAGCCAAAATATACAATTCCTGTAAATCGTGAATTAAAGGATAACGAGGATTTGCCCCAGTACATTGATCATCAAAAGCTTGATCTGCCATTTCTTCCAGTTTTGCATAAAAAGCTTGTTCATCTTCCGATAAAACTTCTTTAATTGTTCCTGGAATATCTAAATCTCTCTTAAGATTTTCTACAGCTTCAATTAGTTTTTCTACCTTTTCATCTTCAGTATTGCCACCCAACTTTAAGTAATCGGCAATTTGAGCATAACGCCATTTCGCATTAGGATACTTATACTGTGGGAAAATAGCTTGTTTAAAAGGTACATCAGTAGCATTATAGCGGATAACATGGGAAATCATTAATGCATTTGCCAAGCCATGAGGCACATGGAAAGTTGAGCCTAATTTATGCGCCATAGAATGACAAATTCCTAGAAAAGCATTAGCAAATGCTAAACCTGCCATAGTTGCTGCATAGTGTACTTTTTCTCGTGCTTTCGGGTCTTTAGCACCATTTTGATAAGCACTAGGTAGATATTTAAACAGGAGGCGAATAGCTTCTAAAGCTTGTCCATTAGTAAATTCGGAAGCACAAACAGAAACGTAAGCTTCTAAGGCGTGAGTTAAGGCATCTATACCGCCATAAGCCGTTAGTTTTTTTGGCATATTTAGCACTAATTCTGGGTCTACAATTGCCATATTTGGTGTTAGTGCGTAATCTGCTAGGGGATATTTAATGCCTGTGCGATTGTCAGTTACTACGGCAAAAGGTGTTACTTCTGAACCGGTTCCCGATGTGGTAGGAATTGCTATCATTATGGCTTTTTTGCCTAATTCTGGCAATTCATAAACTCGTTTACGGATATCCATAAACCGCATTGCTAAACTATCAAAATCTGTTTGGGGATGTTCGTACATTAACCACATAACTTTGGCGGCATCCATTGGGGAACCGCCCCCGATCGCAATAATAACATCTGGGTTAAAAATATTCATCTCTGCCAAACCTTTATTTACTGTGGCTAAAGATGGATCGGGTTCTACATCAAAAAATATTTGATGTTTCATGCCAATTTCATCGAGAACTTCGGTAACTTTATCGGTTACTCCTAAATCAAATAGCGGTTTATCAGTGATAATAAATGCTCGCTGTTTTCCTGCTAATTCTCGCAAGGCTACGGGTAAACAACCATATTTGAAATAAATTTTCGGCGGAATGCGAAACCAAAGCATATTTTCCCGCCGCTCGGTAACAGTTTTAATGTTTAACAAATGTTGCGGACCGACGTTTTCTGATACGGAATTATCACCCCAACTACCACAACCTAAAGTTAAAGATGGATCGAGACGGAAATTATAAAGATCGCCGATCGCGCCTTGGGATGAAGGCGTATTAATCAAAACACGAGCCGTTTCTACCTTAGACTCAAAGTATTTTATATGCTCTTGATTGGCGGGGGCAGTGTAGAGAACCGAAGTATGTCCGTGACCGCCAAAAATAATTAAATTCTCGGCTTTGTCTACAGCATCTATAAAATTTTTAGCTCGATACATTGCCAAAATTGGCGATAATTTTTCGTAGGCAAATTCCTCATCGTAACCAATTTTTTCTACTTCCCCAATTATGACTCTGGTATGCACAGGAATTTTTATACCTGCCATTTCAGCAATTTTTGCGACTGACTGACCAACTATATCAGCATTGAGGCGACCATTAATAATGATAATTTTGGCAACTTTTTCTCGTTCTTCTGGGGTTAGAAAATAAGCGCCGCGATCGATAAATTCTTGCTTAACTTGCTGGTAAATATCATCAACAACTATTACGGATTGTTCACTAGCACAAATCATCCCATTATCAAAGGTTTTACTCAGTAAAATTGAACTTACTGCCATTTTAATATGAGCAGTTTCGTCAATTACTGCCGGAGTATTTCCCGCTCCCACTCCCAAAGATGGATGCCCGGAAGAATAGGCTGCTTTCACCATTCCCGGCCCGCCAGTAGCTAAAATTAATTTAATATCTGAATGTTGCATTAAAGCTTGAGATAATGGCACTGTAGGCTCATCAATCCAACCGATAATCCCCGCAGGTGCGCCGGCTGCTACTGCTGCTTGTAACACGATTTTTGCCGCTTCTATGGTGCTTTTTTTGGCTCTAGGATGGGGAGAAAAAATAATGCCATTCCGAGTTTTTAAAGCTAATAATGCTTTGAAAATTGCCGTTGATGTGGGGTTTGTTGTCGGTACAATTCCTGCTAAAATGCCTACGGGTTCA
>CAWUOF010000393.1:0-4626 GCA_963923765.1 uncultured bacterium
CCTTTCTCAAAATTTTAAAGGGCCAGTCAATGGTGACTAGGCCCTAGTGAATGCCAGAACTAAATTTTTCAAATAAACAATTAACAACAACTAAAGTGAAACTATATTGCAGCACTACTTCAAAGATATAGCATAGATGAATCTTTCCAGATATTGGTTTGGTATATTACCCAACAAACGGGAACCAATTTACCACTAACCTCTATGCTTACCTATAGGTGCCCTCTAACTGAACAAAAGGAAAAAAGATTGGATACTTGAATTATTGCCTCCTTTCTTTCTCTTTCTCTTGACATTTTTAATCTAGCATTACTTCCAATAAAATACAAGCAATATTTACATTAATTTAAATATATTGATGTGAAATTATCGCTAATTTGAATTTTTGTTAAGATAGCAACGATTTTAGGTAGTTCTGGTTATTTTCAGTGAGGGGGCATCAATAGTTAATAGGATAAAAATAGTTTTAGCAATTACTTACTTAAATATATAGGCTTGGTTTATTCGATCGCCTCCTACAAGTTTTTAACTATTTTTTAATTGTTTTTTCACTATATTTACCTATAATTTCCCAATTATAATCTTTCCCCTATAATATTAAAACAAATAATTACTTTTTCTCTTTATTCCTCAAATCTTGATTCCCTATTACCTGAATTAATCAAATTACTGCAAAAATCCTCTCCAAACCGCGAAGGGCCTAGTCATCGGAGACTAAGCCCTAAATATAAACAAAAGACAGACTATTCAAAAAATTAAATTGTTAGAAAAAAAATCGAAACTGAAAAATCAACAGCTAAGGTTTACAAGATATCGCAGCCTAGTCTACAACAACAACATACAATCAGATAAAACGAAAACCTAGACTTTGGCATCATTGGCAACGCCATCATTGCCAACTGCGATCGGGTCAGAGATAGGAGACACCGCATCTCCACCCCAGAAGGTTTGCATCAGCTTTACTTAGCCTGCTGGTGTCTAGTATTAAAATAGCACAGCTTTGCTAAATTGCGATCGCTTCTTTACAATAATTTACATTTATCCCTAATGACGCAAAATCTATAGATACAAGATTAAAATAGTTAGAAATGGACATAAAATGCAAAAATTAAAAAGTTAACCAATAGACTGAACCTATAAACATCTATGTCTTCCTTTCCCCAGTATCTCAGTGGTAGTGAAATTCGGCAAAAATTCCTAGAATTCTATGCCCAACAACAACATAAAATTCTTCCTAGTGCATCCCTAGTACCAGAAGATCCCACTGTGATGCTAACCATAGCAGGGATGTTACCCTTTAAACCGATATTTCTGGGACAAAGAACTTCCGAATTTCCCCGCGCCACCACATCACAAAAATGTATTCGTACCAATGATATCGAAAATGTCGGCAGAACAGCCAGACACCATACATTTTTCGAGATGTTAGGTAATTTTAGCTTTGGTGATTATTTTAAAGAACAAGCGATCGCCTGGGGATGGGAACTATCAACAAAAATCTTTGCATTATCCCCAGAAAACTTAGTAGTTAGCGTATTTCGTGAAGATGACGAAGCCTACAACATCTGGCGAGACAAAATAGGAGTTAGCGAAAAACGTATTAAACGCATGGGAGAAGCAGATAACTTCTGGGCATCTGGCCCGACTGGTCCCTGCGGTCCCTGTTCTGAAATTTATTATGATTTCCACCCAGAATTAGGAGACGATAATATAGATCTAGAAGATGACACTCGGTTTATTGAGTTTTATAACTTAGTATTTATGCAATATAACCGAGATGCTCAAGGTAATCTTACTCCCCTGCAAAATAAAAATATTGATACCGGCATGGGGTTAGAAAGAATGGCGCAAATTCTCCAAAAAGTGCCTAATAACTACGAAACAGATCTAATTTTTCCCATTATTAAAACCACCGCAGAAATAGCTGGTATTGATTATAACCAAGCCGACGAAAAAACCAAAATTTCCTTAAAAGTTATCGGCGATCATGTGCGGGCAGTAGTCCACATGATAGCTGATGAAATTCGCGCTTCTAATATAGGTAGAGGCTATGTATTACGGCGGTTAATTCGTCGCGTAGTTCGTCATGGTCGTTTATTAGGAATTAGCGAATTTATCACAAAAGTTGCCGAAACAGCGATCGCCTTAGCGGAAAATGCTTATCCCCATGTGCGTCAACAAGAAATAACCATTAAAAATGAATTACAAAGAGAAGAGTCGCGCTTCTTAAAAACCTTAGAAAGAGGAGAAAAATTACTAGAGGAAATTATCGAAAAAGTAAAACAACAAGGCAAAACCATAATAGATGGTAACGAGGCATTTATCCTGTATGATACCTATGGTTTTCCAGTGGAACTTACCCAGGAAATAGCAGCAGAAGTTAATTTAACTGTAGATATTACTGGCTATGAAGCAGCAATGGAAGAACAAACGAGGAGATCTCAAGAAGCCCATGAAACTATAGATTTAACTGTACAAGGTTCCCTAGATAAGTTAGCAGAAAAAATCCATAGTACAGAATTTTTAGGCTATACAAATTATTCTGTTACAGCTAAAGTAGAAGTTTTATTAGTAAATGGAAAATCTGTCGAAATAGCAGAAGCAGGAGAAAAAATTCAAATAGTTCTCGATCGCACTCCTTTTTATGCCGAGTCAGGCGGACAAATTGGTGATAAGGGATATATTAGCGGAGATGGGTTATTAGTACAAATTACAGATGTAAAAAAAGAGTCTGATTTCTTTGTACATTTTGGCGCGATCGAAAGAGGTATATTACGAGTAGGAGATAAAATTACTGCTCAAATTGATCAAAATTGTCGTCGTCGTACCCAGGCTAATCATTCAGCAACACATCTGCTACAAGCAGCCTTGAAAAAAATTGTAGATGATTCCATATCTCAAGCCGGTTCTTTGGTAGCATTCGATCGACTACGATTTGATTTTAACTGTCCTCGTGCCTTAACTGCGGCAGAATTGCAGCAAGTAGAAGAACAGATTAATATTTGGATTACCGAAGCCCATCATGCCGAAGTTAATGTTATGCCTTTAGCAGAAGCGAAAGCTAAAGGGGCTGTGGCTATGTTTGGGGAAAAATACGGGGCACAAGTCCGAGTTTTAGATTTTCCAGGTGTTTCGATGGAATTATGTGGAGGAACCCACGTTAATAATACGGCAGAAATCGGCGTATTTAAAATAGTATCGGAAACAGGAGTAGCTTCGGGAGTGCGGCGTATTGAAGCGGTAGCAGGTCCATCGGTGTTGGAGTATTTAAATTTACGGGATAAAGTGGTAAAGGATCTCAGCGATCGCTTTAAGGTGAAACCAGAAGAACTGCCCGATCGTATCACTAATTTACAAAATGACCTCAAAAATACCCAAAAACAGTTAGAGAGTTTACAGGCAGAATTGGCTATAGTTAAATCCGAGCAATTAGTAACAACAGCTAAAACTGTAGGGGATTTTAAAATTATTGTCGCCCAGTTAGAAGATGTTGATGCCGAGTCTCTGAAAACTGCTGCCGAACGCTTGCTACAAAAAATCGAAAACGGGGCGGTGGTGTTGGCTTCTATTCCCGAAGAAACAAAACTGTGCTTTATAGCAGCTTTTAGTGCAAATGTCAATAAAAAAGGACTACAAGCCGGAAAATTTATTGGAGAAATAGCGAAAATTTGTGGCGGTGGCGGTGGTGGGCGTCCGAATTTAGCCCAAGCCGGGGGAAAAGACCCCAGTAAATTAGCAGAAGCTTTAACTATAGCCAGCGATCGACTAATTACTGATTTATCTAAATAATAAATGATTGGGGGCGGTGATTATCTGCCCCAAAATACACCCAGTTAAAATCTCAAAACCAAAAATCAGCTTATGCCACGCTTTGAACGCTATAACTTACAAATGCAGATTACCCGAATGTTTGCAGAAGGGCAATCATTTTTTGCCGCTATGAAGGTACAAGATTGGTTAAAACAGCGCAATCAAGACCCAAATCTTTATGATATATTTTTCCATGAAAAACCTGCACCGCCCGGTTCCCAAGCTATTAAGGTAGTAGAAATAGAATTACGCCGCAAAGATGGCCAACCTTTAGAAGCTTGGCTAGTTGATGAACTACATCGCAGCGTTTAAATTACAATTTCACCTCAATTGGAAAAATTATGCACCGGCGCACCTTTTTCTGTACAATGCTGTACGAGAGCGGGGTCGAAAAATTTCAGAAATTATTTATAAATAGCTGCACCAAGCTGTTATACAAAAGATCGCTCTGAGTATTAATACCTTGGTGTTAGAAAAATGTGAAACATGATTACCCCACTTTCTGGTGGTTGCTATTCATGGCATTTTCACCAATGAATATGATGCCCGCAGATCTAAATGGTTCGATCGCAAAACTTAACAAGTTTTGTAAAATATTTTCCATAGAGGTTAAAAATGAACTATCGCGCTTTAATTGGTATTTTTCTGGCATTTTGCCTGAGTATATTAACCGCTTGTAGTGATGCCGTCACTCCCACAAGTACTCAGCTTACCTACGATGATATTAGGGGTACAGGGTTAGCTAACAACTGCCCCCAACTCGAAGAAACTACCCGAGGCGCTATTCCCATCGATTCAACTCAGTCTTATTTACTC
>CAWUOF010000394.1:0-4623 GCA_963923765.1 uncultured bacterium
CCTGCATAGCACTGTAGTAGCAGGCTTTTGTTATATTTAAGATTATTCCAGGAGTTGATAAACTCCCCAATACATTTTAACTATTTATTTATGTCTATTAATGTACGACGACCCATTTTAATCGGCGGAGTAGGGTTATCCGTTGCCCTCTGGCTACTAGCAAGTTTATATCGATCGCTCGAAAATATAGAAGAAATAGCTATATTATTTTTACTAGGTTTTGGTGTAGTTAGCTGGTGGTGGAAACAACAAACACCAATTACTCTACCCATAACATCTATAAATAATGTCGAAAAAGACATGGTAGAAAAAGCTATCGCTAAAGTAAAAACTGCCATTTCTCAATTAGAAACAGAAATAGATAATTTCCCAGAAAATAACGAATTTCACCAGCAACTTAATCAAGTTATGGAGGAAATAGATAGACCAGAAAAACGCCTAGCTATTATTGGGGGAAAATCTGTCGGCAAAACTACTGTAAAAATATTATTAGAAATGGGTTGGGGAAAGGAAAACCAGCAATCTGTTATTTGCCAAGAAACTCCGCCTTTATTTACTATTAATGATAGTGATACAATCATTAAAAATATAGAAGATAATGATTTAGTATTATTTATCACTAATGGCGATTTAACTGAACCAGAATTACAAACAATCCAGAAAATAATAGCCGCAGGGATTAAAACTATACTGGTGTTTAACAAAGAAGATCAATATTTACCACCAGAAAGAAAATTAATATTGCAGCAATTAAAACAAAGAGTACAGGGAATCATAGATGCAGAAGATGTTATAAATATTACTGCGGCTCCTAAACCGATAAAAGTAGTACAATATCAACCAGATGGAAATCAGCGAGATTGGCAAGAAATACCTGCCCCAGAAATTGCTAAACTGAGCGATCGCTTACAGGAAATTTTCACTACTTCTGGACAACAATTAGTATGGGCTAGTAGTTTACGTCATGTTAATAAAATAAAAACAGAAGTACAGGAAGTTTTAAACAAATTTAGACGCGATCGGGCATTACCAATTATTGAACAATCTCAATGGATAGCAGCCGCTACAGCTTTTGCTAATCCTATTCCCGCCTTAGATTTATTAGCAACTACCGCAATTACCGCCCAACTAGTAATAGATTTAGGGAATATTTATCAACAAAAATTTTCTCTACAACAAGGGCAAACAGCCGCAGTAACTTTAAGTAAGTTAATGGTTAAATTAGGATTAGTAGAAATTGCTACCCAGACAATAGGTAATATTTTAAAAAGTAATACTATTACATTTGTGGCTGTCGGTGCAGTGCAAGGAATTAGCGCCGCGTATTTAACTAGATTAGCAGGATTGAGTTTAATAGAATATTTCCAAGCCCAGGATATTAGTATTAATGAAGATCGGAGTTTCAACTTAGAAAAATTAGGAGAAACTCTGGAAAAAGTCTTTCAGGAAAATCAACGGATGGCTTTTTTACAGTCCTTTGTGAAAAATGCATTATCCCATGTAATACCAGAGAAAAATAGCCCAAAAATTGTTAGTAGTTGATTGTTAATAGTTAATAGACATCTGCAAAAATTAAATTTATTGGTTTAAGATTTACCAAAATTTATACCGTTTTCTTTATTTATATAAACGGGAATTTTTGCATCTTTAGGAGTGCGGATAATGTCAACTATGGAGGTAACTTTACTGGATTTCGATCGCTGTTTTTGTAATAATACAGTAGCATCATCAACAGATAAAGGCTGACTAAATAAATAACCTTGCATTTCTTCACATTCCAAATGGCGTAAAAATTCTAATTGTTCTTGGGTTTCTACACCTTCAGCAACTACGCTAAGATTTAAACCATTTCCTAATGCTGCTACTGCTGTAGCAATTGATTGGCTGTATTTATCTGTAGTTAAATCATGGATAAAGGATTGATCTATTTTTAGGGCATGAAATGGAAAGTTTTTGAGATAGCCTAAAGAAGAATAACCTGTACCAAAATCATCTAAGTTAATTCGTACTCCCATATTATGTAAATATTGCAATGTTTCTTTGGTAAATTCTATATTTTGCATAGCAACTGTTTCGGTAATTTCTAATTCTAAATATTGGGGTTCTAAGCCAGTTTTTGATAAAACTTCTGTGATAGTTTCTACTAAATTGCGTTGTTGGAATTGTCGAGGGGAAAGATTAACTGCTATGCGAATTGGGCCTAGTCCAGCATCCAGCCAGATTTTATTTTGGGTACAGGCTGTTTGTAATACCCATTCCCCGATCGCAATTATTAAACCGTTTTCTTCAGCAATGGGGATAAATACATGGGGAGAAATTAACCCCATTTGGGGATGTTGCCAACGTATTAAAGCTTCTGTACCAGTAATTTCCCAGGAGTTAATATTTACTTTTGGTTGATAATATAATTGAAATTCGCCTCGATCGAGGGCATGGTGTAATTGATTTTCTATTGTTAATAATTCCGAGGCGCGATCGTTAAGGGCAGAAATATAAAATTGATAATTATTTCTGCCTTTATCTTTAGCCCGATATAAGGCTGTATCAGCATTTTTAACTAAAGTTTCAGCATTTGCACCATCATCAGGATAGATGGCTATCCCAATACTGCTACTAATATGTAAAGGGTGTCCTTCCAGATAGAAAGCTGGCTTTAAAGTTTGGAGAATTCTTTCTGCAATTTTTGCCGCATCATGTTTACAGTTAATATGGGAAAGAAGGATAGTAAATTCATCTCCTCCCCAGCGAGCCGCAGTATCATTTTCTCGTAAACATTTACTAATACGTTGGGCAAAACCTTTTAATAAAAGATCTCCGATCGCGTGTCCTAAAGTATCATTAATTTTTTTAAAGCGATCTAAATCTAAAAACATCACCGCCAAATAACTTTGGCTACAACAAGCCTCTGCTACAGCAACCGATAATTTTTCATTAAATAACATTCGGTTAGGTAAGCCCGTTAACTGGTCATACCAAGCTTGATAGCGAATAATTTCTTCTGCCTGTTTACGATGGGTAATATCTCGAAAACTCCATACTCTCCCAACTATTTTACCGCCAATGCGTTGAGGTTGAGAATACCGCTCAAATACTTGATTGTTTTTTAATTCAATTATATCAAAAGATTCTGCTTCTGGTTGGGCATATAATTCTTGAATTTTTTGATAAAAATTCTCGGTATTTTGCACTTTTTTTAATATAAATTCTAATAATTTTTTATCATCTTTTCCTGTAATCACATATTCTGGAATTTGCCACATATCGATAAATTTTTGATTAAATTCGGCAATTTCTCCAGCTTCGTTAACTACTAAAATCCCATCGGCTGTTGATTCTAAAGTAGCACGTAAAATAGACAGAGATCTATCTAATTGTTTTTCTGCATACTGTCTTTCGGTAATATCCTGGGCTACACATACTATCCCCATAATTTTCCCTGTAGAATTCCGCATTACTGAAGCAGAAAATAATATGGGTATATGATGTCCAGATTTAGCAATATAGCTAGTTTCTATATTTTGAATAAAGCCTTTACTGAGTAAATCTTCAAAGTTTTCTCCCGTAAAAATTGTATCTGCTGCTGGCAATATTAATCTAATATTATGCCCAAATAATTCGCGGCGACGATATCCTAACAGCTTGGATGTTGCTTTATTGATAGATTTAAGTTTTCCTGATGGTGTTACTACTATTAGAGATTCTACCATGCTTTCACAAATGCTTACTAAATAGGCTGTTACTCGCTGTAATTCATCAGACATTTTGTTGAAAGCATCTGCTACTGTCCCGAATTCATCTTTATTAGTAATATTTATTTGAGTTTTCAGTTTCCCTTGGTTTATATCTAGGGCAGCATTTTTTAAATTATTAATTGGGTTGGCTATATACATGGAAACCGAAGTAGCTATTAATATTACTATACACAAGCTAATTAAACCAGATAATAATATTATATTAGTGGTTTTATCTAGGTTATAATTAATGTTATTATTCGCGGTTATTATCTCTTGGTTAATATCTTCGATCGCTTCATCTATAGATGTTAAAAAAATTTCTCTAGCTGCTGCTACTTCCTTGGATTTTGCGAATAAAACATCCTTGGTTACTCCCTGGTTTTTAAGTTCTATTAATTCAGTGGCTAGATCTATAACTATTTGACTTTGTGGTTTAATTTTTTTTAAAATAGTTTGTCGTTGACTAGAATAATTATTTAAAGATTTTTCATACTCTCCCAAAATTAAATAGTAATCTTTTTTGGCATTTTTTACTAGGTCATTCTTTTTTTTATCTTGTTGTTCTTGTTGTAAAATTAATTGCTTAGATAATTTATCTGATTTTTTTTCTTCTGGTAAAATTAGGGTAATTTCATTACTGGATGCAATTACGGTATTAACTACATTTTTTAAGCGATCGAGTTCGTTATGTATCGACAGAGTTTCCCCAGTAAATTGATTAAATGATTTTTGCGTTATTTGGTTTGTTTTAATGCCAAAATAAATCAGAGTCTTAAACATTAAGGCAATAGCCAAATAACCAATAATTAATTTTTGTTTGATAGTCATTTTTTCCCCCTCTATATTAAGATGTATTACAAAACATAATTTTTTAAAACAAAGTTGTACC
>CAWUOF010000395.1:0-4606 GCA_963923765.1 uncultured bacterium
ATCCCACAGCCTTATATTTTGATTTTGGTTGTGGTTCTAATGCCAATGCTCCTATCAAAGTTCATCATAACTTATTTATGCCAATTCAAAATCAAGGGGCTGCAATACGTCTACATACTCCCACAGGTCATGTACATATTTACCATAACACTTGTATTTCTTCAGGTATTGGTATTTCTTTCTGGGGTAATGCGGGCGGTCTGGAAAATGTGAAAATCAAGAACAATATCTTTACTAGTCCAGTCATGGCATGGCTGCCGGAAGGTTTTACTAATACTAATATAAAAGATTGCAATAATCATGGTATTGATTCCAGTCATAATATTTACGCGGATATCAATCCTAAATTTGTTGATAATTCCAAAAATGATTATCGACTAAATGCTGATTCTCCAGCGATCGGTGCAGCTTTATCTGATTGTGGTGCTTTACAATTGGGTGAATCTTTCCCGGCGATCGGCTCTAGTTTGGCTGTGAGCTAATTTTTAAATGGGATTAGCTGAAAAAGTTGTTTTTTTTCCAGTTAGAAAACTTTTTCAGCTAATCTTAAATCAATTAATTGGTTTGTAATAAAATAAAATTACTGTAATTTATTTCAACCTCTAAATAAATCTATTTGGTTTATTTGGGTTTTAATATTTCACTAATTGCTTCTTCTAATTCCTTTTGACTCAAGTTAGTAATAATAAATACTTCTTGAAAGGTTTTTCCTTGTCTAGCAATTATTTTAAATCCACCCATAATTGGTACTGATATTTTTAGCTTCATTTGGGGAATATGAGCTTTTGCTCTGCCAATTACGCCAGGTGTAATGGTTTTAATTTCAGAGCGATCGCAGAGTTTATGTAAAATATTAATCAGTCCGGGAATATGGGTGGAATGATTTAAAACTAACCTAGCTTTTCCGGAGTTACTCATAAATTTAAGCTTTCTCCAGAGGAGCCATTGTTAAACCGGCTCTACTTAGTTGTTCGTGATATAATTCTGCTTGTTCCTGGGGGCCTACCCAAACGATAGCTTGACCTTCATAATGTACTTGATTTGTTAATTCCCAAGCTCGATCGCTAGTCATGTTAGGAATATATTTCATTAAACAATTAGCAACGTGCTGAAAGGTATTAAAATCATCATTTAGGACTATTACTTTATAGTTGGGATAAAGTTTACGCTTCGTCTGATTGATAACATCTGGAGTTGCGCTTGGTGCAGTGGCCATATAAATTTCTGCTGAGAGTATTTTTGCCATAGAACATTTACCAAAAAAAGCCAAGACAATTAGAGGACAAATCTATATTATTGAATAATACTTTAAAGTTTGCCAATAATTTATTACCTCAAAATTTACTAACAATTTTGTTGGTTTTATCTTGACTTTTGCTCTTTTTTATGGTAGAGAATAATCTACCATATTCTCAGTCCCATGCTTAATGCTCTAATTCCAATTTTTCCAGTTATTATTAAAAATCGACGTATTGGGAAAAGCAATGGGATTTTTATTAGTTTCTAAACGACGTTGTAAAGCATCTAATTGTGGTTCAACTAGGGGTAAATTATCAACTAATTGATAAGGTACAATACCTTTTTCTAGGGCAAAAGCGGCGGTAGTTCCAGCCGCAGCACCGGCAGACCATTCAAAGGAATGTACTCGATAGGCGGCGGCGGCAATATGACTGGTAGCAATACTTTTTCCTGCTACTAACATATTATCTATTTTCTGGGGAATCATTGCTCGCAAAGGTATTTGGAAAGGATAAGCTTGACCGGCGCCGCGACGTTCGCCTTCTCTTTCCTTGTTACCAGGTGCTTCTGGGGGGCTTTTTTCCATGCAGGGATGAAAATCTATGGCATAGTGACCGATACCAACAGAATCAGGAAAAATTGTAGCACGCGATCGCGGTTGTATTTCCTGTAGCGATCGCTGACCGCCTATAACAGCAGTACCTTTTATACCGGCTAAAACTCCCCAAAGATTACGATAATTATCTGTAGATAAATTCTGACTATACCAATTTTCTCGATAATTAGCGCGAGAAATATCAATTTCCCCCACCATAAACCCATCGGGATGAGCAAAACTAGGCCGCCCAATAATGCGCCTACCTTCCCGCATATATGGATATTTTGATAAACCGCTTACTGTTCCCATTGGTGAGTCTAAACCAGCCAAATAACGGTTATTTGGTTGCGGTTTTTTTACTCCGTTTCCTAATTGCGAGTCGGTAGTACCTTCTACTAACCAATAAAAGAAACCTAATGCTTTTTCCTCTGCTGCTTGTAAACTTTCTACACGCAGTCCTCCCATCCATCCCCCTGGTTTTAGTTGTCCAGTAGCTGCTAATTGACTAGGAGTATAGATTAAATTATCTGCTTCTGTTCCTGGTCGGTAATCATTTCCCCAAGTCCAATTTTGCATGGAAATATCACCGGGATAAACAGGAATATTTCTAGGGTTTGGTGATAATTTTTCATCAGGTTTTGTACTCCAAATGCGTCGATAGGTAAAAACCAGGGGAAAACTAGCTAACCTTGATAATTCATAACTGTAATAAGGGGCGTATTTATCATAAAAAGCTGGTTTTTCGTGTTGTTGTGGTTCTTTTGTTGCTGCCATTGCAAAGGTATAAGTAAAGCCTTGGGTGCAATAGGGATCTGCTGTGGTACTAGATGCGGAAGGTTCGAGGGGCGATCGCGGGTCAATTCCTAATTTATAGGGTATGTCTGCTAAACCGATAAGTTCGCCGGTTTCTGTTGCTTCTATAATGTACCAAGGTTGAGGTTGAGGTGTTTTTGATTTGGGGTTGGTTGGTTTGGGAATAAAGCGAATAATGGTTTTTTGAAAACGTGGTGAATTTTCGTAGTTATAACTATCTAAAATAGTTTGGGATAAAGTTTCTGTGTTTAAGGGTGGTGTATTTGGGGCTGGTTTGTGTTGAATGGCGATCGCGCTTTGAATTTGACTACCGGAAATTTGTAAGTCTTTTATGACTGTATTAGGAAACCATTTTAATTTGCCTTTGCCTGTATTGGCGGCATTTTTTAACATATTTAATAAGATTTCATGCCCATCTTTGGGTATAAAACAAGATTCACTTACCCAACAAGCCCCAGGGTTTAATCTTCCGTATTTTTCTTGGATTTTTTGGCGAAATTCCAGATAACCGCGCGGATAAAATAGTAATTTTTTTTGGGTGTCTCTTTCATCTAATGCTGACGTTCCCTGGGAGGATATTTGACCGCCTATCCAGTCGGTAATTTCGGTAATACAAACGGTTTTTCCTGCTAATAGGGCTTCGTAGGCTGCACCTGCCCCGGCTAGTCCACCACCTACTATTAATATTTCACAGGTTTCTTCTTGATCTGGGTTTCTTGGTGGAGTTGCTAAAGCTAAGGGAGATAATGATAAGAGTAGGGTAGAAAGGAGAGATAGGCTAGTTAGTGATCGCAATATAGACATATTTACTTATTAGGGTTCGATCGATAAGTTATTTCCCTGATTTTAACTAACCTATAAATTTTATGCATTACCTGATTTTTTTGTTTATTCTGGGAGTTGTGATTTAATTAGTCATAAACGAGAATTAATTTAGATTGCTGGATGATTTTAAGTTTTTAATGTATAATAAATATCGTGAATTTTTAATTAAGTAAAAAATATGACAACCGATTTCAGAGCAGTATTTTTTTCTTATTGCCTGCAAAAACAATCAGATGGACGATATGTAATTCTGAATAGACGATACAAATCACTAAGTATTAAAACTTAGAGCATATAGAAGATGAGGAGTATCCTATTTGTGTAAAATTGAAAAAATAGGATTGCTATTTAGTAAATTTAAGGTATAATGTAAAAAATGTCGCTGACCAAAAATGACTACACTACTTCTCAACCAACAAGTACAAGATGAAATAATTCGTCTTTCTAGGGTTAGTAAAGTTGATAGGACAATCTTGGAACAATTTGCTGATTTTATTATCCAAAATTCTCTAAGGCAGTCTCAAAAGATTGCATTGGTTAATATTGAAATTTTAAAACAAGCAGTTTATAAAAGGTTTGATGTCAAAAATACAAAATCCTTAAAAAATTCTGGTGCTTTTAAAATGGCAACAGATGGCATGGAAAAACTTGATTTCCGCCACAAAACAACCTGGGAAATGTTATATCGTAAATTTATTGGTATTTTACCAGGGGAAGAAAATCAAGAAGGATATGGTTGTATTAATGGAATTAATGTATTTAACTATTTTAAACCTTGGCAGGTGTTTGGACTAGATGCAAAAACCGCGACAAAAGAAGAAATTAAAGCTGCTTATTATCGGCTTTGTAAAATCTATCATCCTGATAATCAAGAAACAGGAGATAGGGCAATATTTGAGCGTATAGAAATTATGTATAAAAGTATTACTGCTAGGATATAAATATGTCATTTGATAGAGAAATTTTTTACATAGAAGAAGAAAAACTATCTCAAGCATTAGAACTTACACAACGTAAGTTTGATGAAAAGTGTGAACAGTTGATTGATTCATCAGATGATAGTATTAGACTGCAAGAATGGGTACACTATATTATTCAAGGTACAGTTAATAAACAAATAATCAGAATTTT
>CAWUOF010000396.1:0-4589 GCA_963923765.1 uncultured bacterium
CCCCTAACCAAAATCTTAAGACTGCGCCTCTTGTTGTTGATAAAGGGCGTAATAACGACCCCTCATTTTAATTAATTCATCATGGGTACCTTTTTCGGCTACTATACCTTGTTCCATTAGGATAATAACATCTGCATTTCTGACAGTAGGTAAACGGTGAGTAATGAAAAATACAGTACGCCCAGCAAAGGCAACTGCTAAGTTTTCACAGACTTGACGTTCGGAATTATAATCAAGGGCACTGGTAGCTTCGTCTAGGATAAGTAGATTAGGATTTTGTAAAACAGTCCGGGCGATCGCTAATCTTTGTCGTTGTCCTCCTGACAGAGTGGAACCTCTTTCACCAACATTGGTATTATATCCTTGGGGTAAACCCATAATAAAATCATGGGCTACTGCTATTTTAGCTGCCTCTATAATTTCATCTGTAGTGGCATCAGGTTTATTTAAGGCAATATTTTCCTGTACGCTACCATTAAACAATAGGGTATCTTGCAACACCATACCCATTTGACCACGTAGAGAATATAACTCTACTTTAGAAATATCATAACCATCTATTTGAATTCTCCCCTGAGTCGGGTCGTAAAGACGCTGTAAAAGTTTCATTAAGGTACTTTTACCGGAACCACTTTGACCAACTATGCCGACAAAGGTACCTGCGGGAAATTCTAAATCTACATTAGCTAACTGAAGTGTAGGGCTACCCAGGAAACAGAAGGAAAGCTTATCAAATTTCACAGTACCTTGAATATCTGGCATTGGGATATTATTTCTATCTTCTTCGTCTGCTTCTGGTTCCGAGTCCATTACATCTCGTAAACGTTCGATCGACATTCCCACTTCTTGGAAACTCTGCCAAACCTGGACAAATCTTAACAGCGAACCGGTGACATTACCTGATATAATCCGAAAGGCGATTAATTGTCCTAATGTAATTTCATTTTTAATCACCAAATGGGCACCAACCCACAACAAAGCCAAGGAAGAAAGAGTATTTAGAAAACTACCAAAAGTACCCGCTACTGTAGAAATTTGAGTAGTTTTAAAACTAGATTTCATAAATTTAGCGTAGCGTTCGTACCATCTCCAGCGAGATTTTAACTCGATAGTTTGAGCTTTAACGGTTTGAATACCTGATACTACTTCTACTAAATAAGATTGAGCATCTGCATAGCGTTCTGCTCTTTGTAATAATAACTTCCTTACGATGGGAGTTACTATAATCATTAGGACTGCAAAGAAAGGCACAGAACCTAAAGCTACTACAGTTAAAATTAGGCTATAGGAAATCATCACGCCGATATAAATCAGCGAGAATACGGCATCTAAAACTACTGTTAAAGCTGTTCCGGTTAAAAATCCGCGAATATTACCTAATTCATTTACCCGACCAATCATATCGCCAACTCGACGGCGATCGAAGTAATTTAAAGGTAAACGTAATAAATGATCAATTACTTGGGAACCCAGTTTTAAATCTATGCGGTTTGTTGCATCCACAAAAGATAATGTTCGCAGCGTATTGAGAACCCCCTCAAACAACGCCACTACTAACATTAACACCCCCAATGCATCCAAAGTATCTAGGCTTCTTTGCCCTAATACTTTATCAATAATTACCTGAGTAATCAAAGGGTTAGCTAAACCGAACATCTGCACAAAAAATGAAGCTATAAAAACTTCAATAATCACCTTGCGATGTTCTAATAAAGCTGGTACAAACCACCAAAAGCTGAATTTTTCTTTTTGTTCACCAATACGGGGTTCTACCAATAAAACTTGCCCTTGGTCTCCCCAACGTTCTATAAAATTTTCAGGAGTAAAGCGGCGAATACCTTCTTCGGGAATTCCTACTACTAATTCTCGTTCATTAACGCTAAAAAGAATCGCAAAAGAATTAGTCGAGTTATTATTATCTTCGTTTTCTAAATCTTTATCTTTTCGCCATTGAATAATAACAGGTGCTTTTAGTCTAGGAATAGCAATAGCATTATTAACATTAACTAACTGGGCATTTAAACCCATCATGGTAGCGATCGCACCACAAGTATAAAGAGTAATTTGACCGGAAGTTTTTAACTGATTATCTAAAACTTTGCGGATAATATCTTTACGATAATTTACACCTAAATGACGCCCTAGCATTTGAAAACAAGCCAAAGGCGCATCAATGCGACCATAGCCTCGAATAAAAGGATATTTAACCGGACCACCTTTAGTATCTAGTAACGCTGCCGGAGGGCGATCGGGGGCATTTTTTACCTCAATAGTTGGCACAGCCGCAGGTATTACTGCTGGTACATTTGCCACTGTTTCCGGTGGTGTTGCTATGCCTGGAGGTGCAACAGGAATTGAATTAAGATTATGTACCTGGGGTTCTGGTGTTCCAATTAACCTAGCCCCTTTCAAACCTTGGACAATTAAAGGCAAACCATCAAAAACTAAACGACTACCGACGGGAAAATCTTCAATATTGCCACTGCTAACCAACCAAACTAAATCGGTATCTAAAATATTAACATCTATCCGACCAGTAGGCACATTAACAACTACTGTATTTGCCAGTAATTGCGCCATAGAATCCTTCAGATTTACCGTATCTTCTGGGCGTCTTTTTAATTCTAAACTCCACAACTCGAATATTTCACTAATATCACCCAGGGAACGCACATATTGATTAAAATCTGGTTCTATATCCAGAGTATCTAAAAAATCCGCAGTAGGGATACAAATACAAATAGACTCTGTAGAGGCGATCGCCGTTTCACAGGCAATTCCCCGCAGTAAAGACACCCAGCCGATCGCTGTTCCTGGTCCAATTTTTTGCAAACTAACTAAACTTTGTACTCTGTGGTCATTACCTAAAAGTCTGGCCTGCCCCTCATAAATAACAGCGATATAGGCAGGCATTTTATCCATTTCTAAAATAGGTTGTCCCATGCGATAACGTAGTAATTCGCATTGAGAAGCCAATTTTTCTAAAGCAGTTTTGCCCAATTTCTCAAAGGGAGTTACTTGGGCTAAAAATTCGATAATTTGCGCTTGGGAAAGAGAACTTTGAGTCATGGTACAACTGAAGAGGAAGACAACAGTGATTCTGCGGCAGTCTCATGGCAACGTAAAGGGCCTGCTTGTTGCAGTTGTTCACGTAACCAAGTTTCTAGCATTTCGTCCACCATCCTTTGCCGCATAGCATCATCTAGTTGTGCTGGTATTAACTGTTCTAATCGAATAATAACAAACCATTCTGCTAAAGGACGTGGAGACCATAATTGACCGGGCTGACTTAGGGTTAATAGCTGACGAATCACTGGATGGGGTTGCGTTAAAGGGGCTGGCCCCACTAACCCGCCTGTATTTTTTTCTGGTCCCTGGGAAAATTGACTAGCTAATTCTGCAAAAGTTTGTTCCCCTTCCTGAATACGAAAATATATTTCTTTTGCCAATCCCTCATCTTGGGTACGAATTAGGGAATAGTACACCATATCTAGGTTCATCTTACGCTTCAGAAAGTAAGATTCTACCTTAATGCCCCAGGTTTCTTGTTTAAATTTTTCTATTAATATAGGTCTGACTGCTAGATTATGCATTTGTTCTAGGGTCATACCTTGAGTATTTAACCAAGTTTCCTGGGCTTCTGGAGTTGTAATTTGTTGCTGTTGGCAAAATTGCTCAACAGCCGCTTGATGTTCTGCCTCGGTACAGGTAAAGTCAGCGATCGCCTTATCGATAATGATGCCACGTAAAAATTGCTCCATTATTTGATAGCGACTCAGCAATACGGGAATTTGTTGCACTGGGACAGTATAATTACCAGCCTGAAATACGTCTGTCATATCTGTAAATTTATAATATACATCCCCACTAACGGGGCAACTACTTAACTTCCGAACAGGAAATAGGAAACAAAGGTAAAAGAAAAACAATTTTTCCTAAAACAATTGATTTTACTTTTAATTATTGGAGATATCTAATATAAAAATGCTGGTATCTCCTTTTTTTGGCCCAAAAATCCATTTTTTACCTCGATCGATTCTAATACTCACAAGAGAATATTTAAAACCAGATTGATAATCTAATTTTTTTGTTTCCTCTCCACCACCGCCATAATTTTTAACCCAATTTTTAAAAAAATAACTTTTCTTAACCCTAACCCATTAAATCTCCCCTATAATAACTTCTTCATAAGACCTCTTGCGAAAATAATATGTCATACTGAGCGAAACGCAGTGTAGCGAAGTATCTCAGAGATTCTTCGCTATCGCTCAGAATGACAGATTTTCGTACTTTCCCAAGAGGTCTATAGTTAATACAGATATTCCATTATTATCATAAGGGTTTATATTATAGAGTCTATGGCTAATTTAGGATGTGGAATTGGCAATTTGTAATTTTAAATTCGGTATTTTGATTAAAATATCTGCCTATCATTAGCTACTAACGAAATCCCCCTGTCCCGTTTCCCGTTCCTCTGCCCCATTTCTTCCCTGTCTTATTTCTCCCATATCATAACTTATGCACCATTCCCTCACCCAAAGTAATATTTATATCTTGTCCCTTGATTATCCCCGCCCATCCGGGGGCAT
>CAWUOF010000397.1:0-4588 GCA_963923765.1 uncultured bacterium
CATTTCTGGTGTTGATATTTTAACCGCTCGTCACGCCCTTGATACCAATCAACAAGAACAATTACAAGATTTACAAAGAGACGTTTTAGCAAGAACTCGTCGGGGTGACGAAATACGCGCTAAAACTTTTCGTCAACGTCAATATGTACAAGCAGTCCGTACCCATGACCTAACTTTTTGTATCGGACCTGCTGGTACTGGCAAAACTTTTTTAGCTGCTATTCTTGCTGTTCAGTGTCTTTTAGCTAATCAATATGAAAGGTTAATATTAACCCGTCCGGCAGTAGAAGCAGGGGAAAAATTAGGCTTTTTACCAGGAGATTTACAACAAAAAGTTAATCCCTATTTGCGTCCGCTTTATGATGCTCTTTATGAGCTTATCGAACCAGAAAAAATTGCTAATTTAATGGAAAGAGGAATTATTGAAGTTGCTCCGATAGCTTATATGCGCGGTCGTACTTTAAATAATTCTTTTGTGATTTTAGATGAAGCGCAAAATACTACTCCAGGTCAAATGAAAATGGTTTTAACTCGTTTAGGGTTTCGATCGCGCATGGTAGTAACCGGTGACATTACGCAAACAGATTTACCACCAAATCAACAATCAGGTTTAGTAGTCGCTCAAAAAATATTAGAACATATTGAAGGTATCGCCTTCTGTCGTCTTTCCCAAGCAGATGTAGTCCGTCATGCCTTAGTACAAAGAATAGTGGCAGCTTACGAACAATACGAAAAATAGAGCAAAAAAAACCAGGTAATCAGTCAATAATTTTTGGGAGAATAGTATTTTCTAACCATAAATTTACAAAAATTAATCAAAACCCATAAAAATTTACAAAACTTCATCAAAAATTAATTAACCCAAAAATAAAAACCGACCCTCCTTAAGCTATAAGAGAGTCGGTTTTTCAGCTTAAATACTAAACCAGACTAGGCTTGCTTGTTTAAAAAGCCTTGGATTTGCTTAATAGCAGCAGCACCAATATTGAATACAGCCCAACCACCGGCGGCAATCAAGGGAAGTAACACAATTAAAATACGCCAATCAATGTCCATAACCTAGTTCCTCTTTTAAAGATTTTTAAAGACTTCTAATTTTTATTTTGCGATAAGTCGGGTAAATTTTTACAGTTTTCCTAGAAATTATTGAACTACACTAAAACCGGTATCTTTACCCTTACCAGCGTGTACTAAAGCTAGTTTTTCGTATCTGTGGGCATGATGTATAAGTTCCGCCGCTTCTGCTTCCTGTACAGGGCGTACTACTTTAGCAGGTACACCCATAACCAGGGAAAAAGGTGGTACATCCTTAGTAACTAAAGCCCCAGCCCCAATAATACTACCCGTGCCCACGCGCACACCATCTAAAACAATTGCCCCCATACCAATTAAACTACCGCGCTCAATATGGGCAGCATGGATAACAGCCCGGTGGCCAACAGTAACAAAATCTTCTAAAATAGTAATTTTACCTGGATCTCCGTGTAAAATTGCCCCATCTTGGATATTGGTAGTAGCACCTATTTCAATGCGTTCTACATCTGCACGCACAACTGCGCTATACCAGATACTAGCTCCTGTTGCTATTTGAACATCGCCCATAACTACGGCGTTGGGAGCAATAAAAGCAGCTAAAGATAAATCAGGTAAAGGCCAATAGGAGGTAGTCAGGGGAAGTGGTTGGTTAAAATTATTCACGTCGCTCACAAAATATGGCAGAAAACA
The DNA here is from genome assembly GCA_963923765.1 of uncultured bacterium. GTDB lineage: Bacteria > Cyanobacteriota > Cyanobacteriia > Cyanobacteriales > CAWUOF01 > CAWUOF01. The sequence continues at coordinate 1,726 of CAWUOF010000397.1, forward strand.
GGAAAAGCAACATAAAAAAACAGCAAAAAAAATTTTACCGTTTAAATTTGCTGTAGTAGTCTTTTTTATAACTTTTTTGACGACTGCTATATAAATTACCCCAAAAATTTGCTCAAGAAATTGTTTTTAATCTATTTCATAATAGGTTTGATAGATTAATAGCTAATTGTCAACTTTTAACACAAACATTTATTTAGAGGCGTTTTGAATTAATGAATCCAAGTTTACAGTATCCGATTTTTGGACCAGAAATTCAGTGTCCTCACTGTCGCCAGACTATACCAGCTTTGACCCTAACTGATACTTATTTGTGTCCCCGACATGGAGCTTTTGAGGCAGAACCCAAAACTAATGAACTTGTTCATCTCCAGTCAGGACGCCACTGGCGTCAGTGGAATGGGGAATGGTATCGACAACATACCCATCCCGACGGCATTAGATTTGAAATTCACGAGGCTCTCGATCGCCTATATACCCAAGGTTATCGAGCTACTCGCGTTATAATTGCCAGAAGGTATCAAGAATTAATTAGTTCTTATTTAGAACGTAATACACCTTGGCGGGGGACTGGAGAAGATGGCGAACCTCGACTATATGGCTTACCTGTGGAATTTAGCCCAGAACCCCAGCAGGATCCTTGCTGGGAAGTAATTAATTTCGATTTGGAAAAAGAAGCTGGGGTTAATTCCCGATATCCTTATTTTCGATTATTCGAGTAGTGAAGTTATGCATCACGCTTCGATCCGGACTGCTAATATCCATCGCGCGATCGCTTTTTATGAAATTTTAGGTTTTACTGTGAGCGATCGCTTTACTACTGGTTATACTCTGGCTTGCTGGATGGCAGGCTTAGGTGGACGTATTGAGTTAATCCAAATTCCCCAACCCCATCCTGCCCCAGATGTTTTTAATGATGAACATTATGTAGGTTATTATCATTTATCCTTTGATATTACCGATATATCAGCAGATTTACCAAGCTGGTTAAGTGACTTAAAAAATCGCTTTGATTTGGCTGTAAATGACAATCCTGGCCAGTTTCAACCCTTAAAGGTTCTTTTGGAACCTATGCAACAAATGATAGGCGATCGCCTGTACGAAGTAGCTTTTATAGCTGATACCGATGGTTTACCTTTGGAATTTATTAGGGTTTTAAATAAACTTAGTTAAAAGACATTTTCTAAAATTTTCTAAAATTACAAGTAAAATTTATTCCAACAACAATTAATTTTTGCCGTTTATATAACTCTTTCCCTATTGCCTAAATATTTAGATTTAGGCGATCGCTTTGAGGTAATAGTTATTTGTTGCAAAAGAACTATTTTTAAATAATTTAAATAAATTTTAATGATTAGAAAAATTTATTATGACTAAACCCACTAATTCTCCTATAGAAACTAATTTACCAGAGGCTAATTTAACTGAAGCAGTTAACAAAACTATGACTGAAAATTTAACCAATTCCCCAGCCAAAACACGAGAAATTACTGCTTTAACTGTATCACCATCTCCTCCTATATCAGTCCATAAAGCTGAAGATTCTAATATTAAAAAAAATTTTCGCTTCCATCCAAGTATAGTAATTATTTCTACTATATCACTAATGGTTATCGGCTTAATTATTAATAATTTTTGGCTAGGGATAATCGGCTCTATTTTAACTTTAGTAATTTGCACCCTAATTTTATTTCCAGAATTAAAAGGAATCATAAATACATTAATACCACCAGCCCAGAGAATGAAGTTTTTAGGAATTACTGGTATTTTTGTCGCTATTTTGGGGTTATTAAAATTTATAGGTGTTTATCAAAATATTGCTAATTGGTATAGTAAAATAAATTGGGAATCCTTCGGTAGTTTAGCAGAATGGTTTGGTGCATTAGGACAAATTTTTATTGCAATTTTAGCAGTATATATTGCTTGGCAGCAGTATGTAATTTCCCGCGATTTAACTATAGAACAAAACCGACTAACAACTCAACAAAATTTACTAACACAACAGCAAACTATTGATGCTTATTTTCAGGGAATATCTGATTTAGCTTTAGGTGATGAAGGGTTATTGGAAGATTGGCCCCAAGAAAGAGCTTTTTCTGAAGGCAGGACTGCGGCAATTTTAAGCAGTGTTGATGCGTCTGGTAAAGCCAAAGTCTTAAGATTTTTATCCCAGTCTCGTTTGTTAACTCCTTTAAAGCGCGATCGCCACTTAGGGCGACCAATTTTAAATGGTGATGGTGGTTATGAAGAAGACCGAAACCAAGGCGTGCGTGTGATAGATTTAGGTATTATGTTAGCTGGAGCTTATCTTGCTGATACTGATTTACGTTGGACTGAATTAAGCGATGCTAATTTAATTAGAGCTATTTTAAAAAATTGCGATTTGGTTAAAGCTAATTTATCTCGTACTATTTTATATGAAGCTGATTTAAGCGGTGCTGATTTAAAAGGTACTCGCTTTTTCTACGGTTCTCCTGAAACAGCTACTCCTCGTAGTCGTACTGAATTACCCAATTATGAAACGGGTTTAAATACTGGTGCTGTTATAGAAAATGCCAATTTTACTAATGTGAAACGTCTTTCTGATGAACAGCGTTATTATTGTTGTGCTTGGTGTGGTGAAAAAAGCCGAGGAACTATTCCTGGGGGTTGTGAAGGAATTCCTAATAAATTAGGTAGATAAGCAAATATCCCAGTTATATTAATCTATATTGGCAAATTTCTTTTATTGAAGTGGTTTTGATTTTGTAATTATGGATGATATAGTAGAATAATATTATTTTCAATTTCCTAATATTCAATTAGTTTTTTATTAATATTCTCTAATTTTTATAGGGACTGCTTTCTACTATTTGGATTTACTATT
>CAWUOF010000398.1:0-4586 GCA_963923765.1 uncultured bacterium
ATAAATTCCATGACAAACCCAATTATAGAAAATGTGGTCATTATTGGTTCAGGCCCTGCTGGTTACACGGCAGCTATTTATGCCGGACGAGCAAACTTGAAACCCCTAGTATTTGAAGGTTATCAAATGGGGGGAATTCCGGGGGGTCAGTTGATGACCACTACCGAAGTAGAGAATTTTCCCGGCTTTCCCCAGGGAATTACTGGACCAGAATTAATGGATCGGATGAAAGCACAGGCGGTCAGATGGGGAGCAGAATTATTTACGGAAGATGTAATTTCAGTAGATATGACCCAGCGTCCATTTGTGGTCCGTTCCCAGGAACGAGAAGTAAAAACCCATAGTATTATTATTGCTACTGGAGCGACAGCGAAACGCCTGGGCTTACCGAGTGAAGAAAAGTTTTGGAATATGGGTATTTCTGCCTGTGCTATCTGTGATGGGGCAACGCCAATATTTAAAGGGGTAGAGTTGGCGGTAATAGGGGGCGGCGATACGGCGGCGGAGGAGTCGATATATTTAACTAAATATGCTACCCATGTTCATTTGCTGGTGCGATCGGATAAAATGCGGGCATCGAAAGCGATGCAAGACCGAGTTTTAAGTAACCCAAAAATTACAGTACATTGGAATACCCAGGCAGTAGATGTATTTGGCCAAGAAGGACAACAGATGGCGGGTTTAAAAATTAAAAATAGCCAAACTGGAGTAGAAAGCGAATTACCAGTTAAAGGTTTATTTTATGCGATCGGTCATACCCCAAATACACAACTTTTCCAAGGTCAATTAGAACTAGACTCAGTAGGTTATATTGTTACAAAACCCGGTTCAGTAGAAACTAACATTGAAGGAGTATATGCCGCAGGAGATGTGCAAGACCACGAATTTCGTCAGGCAATAACGGCTGCTGGTACTGGTTGTATGGCAGCAATGTTAGCAGAACGTTGGCTTTCGGCAAATAATTTACAACAAGAATTTCATCAAAGTGCCGATGCGGAAGAAAAAACTACTGAAAAAACTGCTGAAAAACAGCCAGAAACTGCCGAAAATTTCGATCCAAATGCTACTCGCCATGAAGGTAGTTATGCACTACGCAAACTTTACCATGATAGCGATCGCCTAATTGTGGTCAAGTATTCCTCCCCTACTTGTGGCCCTTGTCACACCCTGAAACCGATTTTGAGCAAAGTAGTAGATGAATTTGATGATAAAATTCACTACATAGAAATAGATATAGAGACAGATCCAGAAATTGCCGAAGCTGCTGGTGTCACGGGCACACCTACCATTCAGTTTTTCAAACATAAAGATAAAGTAGGTGAATTTAAAGGCGTCAAACAAAAAAGTCAGTATCGCGAATTTATTACTAGCCATCTGTAATATATACCTTCCCAGGCGTTGTGCCTGGGAACTACTACGGTATTAAGGCGATCGATGATTATTCCACAATAATTAAAATACTAATTTAAATTATGGAATTAATAGAAATGCAACAATTAGCAAACCAATGTTTGCAGCAAGAAAAATACCAGGAAGCAATTATTTTATATCAGCATTGCCTAGAAGAAAAGGCAAATGATATTAATAATTATTGGCAATTAGGATTAGCTTATCTATTGTCTGGAGAAATTTTAGAATCTCAATTAGTTTGGTTATCGGCTTTAACATCAGGAAATTCAGAGGAAATAGCTAATAAAACTAAGAATTTAATTTTATATCTAAAAAACGCAGCCATCCATTATTTAAACGAGAATAAATTAGACATAACTGAAAATATTTGTTTACAATTATTAGATCTAGCTCCTGATGATAATGATACATATATATTTTTTTTAAATATTTTAATTAATCAAAATCGCTTAGAAGAAGCACTATTTTATGGGGAAAAAGCTATTAATATAAATCCTAATTATGCCATTAATTATAATATTTTAGGAGTAATATATGCAAAAATGGGAAATTTAGAAACCGCAATAAATTATTACTATGAAGCCCTAAATATAGATGCAAATTTAGTTATAGCTTATAAAAATATAGCTGCTGCATTTGATTGGCAAGATGAAATGGGAAAAGCAATATTTTATTATGAAAAAGCTATTAATATCGAACCTAATATTGCTGAAAATTATAACAATTTAGGGATGGCTTTAAAAAAACAAGGTAAATTAACAGAGGCCATAAAAATCTATGAGCAAGCTATTTCTATTGATAATAACTATGCATTAGCTTACAACAATCTAGGCTCTATTTATGAAAAACAAGGAAATTTAGTCAAGGCAGAATCTTACTATCGAAAAGCAATTACACTAGATCCAGATTTAGGTGTAGCTTCTAAGAATTTATGCTTAGTTTTGGCAACTATAGGTGATTTAAAAGGGGCTATAGATTTTTATAATCAAGCATTAGAAATTAATCCAGATTCTGCAATAAGTCATTTTAATTTATCAATTTTATTATTAATGCAGGGAGATTTTCAACGAGGTTTCGCTGAGTATGAATGGCGATGGCAAAATTACACTCCCCGTGTTTTTTCTCAGCCTTTGTGGGATGGATCGAACTTAGAAGGATATACTATTCTATTATATGCAGAACAAGGATTGGGAGATACAATTCAATTTATTCGCTATGTACCTTTAGTCAAACAATGCCGAGGAAAAGTGATGTTTGAGTGTCCAGAAAGTTTGTATCGATTATTAAGAAATTTTAACGGTATAGATACTTTAATAAAACAAGGTGAAGATTTACCTAATTTTGATGTTCAATCACCTTTATTAAGTTTGCCCCATATATTAGGAACTACTTTAGAAAACATACCAGCTAAAATTCCTTATTTAAATGTCAAAGAATATGATAATTTTTGCCTTGATATACCATTAGGTACTAAACTAAAAGTAGGTATTGTCTGGGGTGGTAGCCCCCAAAATCCCAGTAATGATAGTCGTTCTTGTTCTTTAAATTATTTTACAGAAATGTTAAAAATACCAGGTATGGCTTTCTATAGCTTACAAAAAGGACCACAAGTAAAAGAACTACAAGAATTTACTGATAAAATATTAATACAGGATTTAAGCGATCGCCTAAATGACTTTGCCGATACTGCCATAATTATTTCACAGCTTGACTTAATAATTAGTGTAGATACTGCTGTTGTTCATTTGGCAGGAGCATTAGGAAAACCGGTTTGGCTACTTTTATCTTTTCTCCCTGACTGGCGATGGATGTTAGAAAGAGAAGATAGCCCTTGGTATCCTACTATGCGTTTATTTCGTCAAAAACGTTTAGGGGACTGGACCGAAGTATTTGTACGAGTAACAGAATTGCTGAAAAAAATTATTTAAATTCAAAAAATTAACCTGATTTAATAATATTATTATCATAGTATTATATTGCATGATAAGCAAGAAAAATAAAAATAATGAACAATATTATAAAATCGCTAGATAAACCCATCTTATCATTATGTATGATAGTAAAAAATGAAAAAGATAATTTGTCCAGATGTTTAGCAAGTGCTAAACCCTACGTTGATGAGATAGTAATAATAGATACAGGTTCTAATGATGGCACACCAGAAATTGCTGCTGAATATGGCGCAAAAATTAAGTATTTTCAATGGTGTGATGATTTTGCAGCCGCTCGTAATTACGCCCTTTCCCAAGTATCGGGAAATTGGGTTTTAGTGTTAGATGCCGACGAAGAATTAGTTATTAATACAGATAATTTTTTAGAAGAAATAAATAAAAATCAGGAAATTATAGCCTATTTGATTCCGCTAATAGATAACCATAATCAGGAAATGACACCATTATATATTGTCAGATTATTTCGTAATCTGCCAGAAATAAAATATCTAGGACGTTATCACGAATACTTAAATTATCACAATCATGTAATTCCTAGCCAATTAATTGGTAATATAGAAAATATTAAAATTATACATTATGGATATAATCCCGAAATATCAGAAGAAAAAAATATTAATCGTAACATTCCTATATTAGAACGTGCCCGCCAAGAAGAAGGACTTAGTTTAATGTTATTATATACTCTGGCAGGAATGTATGGATTCGCTCAACAGGAAGAAAAATCTCAAGAATGTTTTGCTGAAGCTTTTGATAAATTAATACCAAATTTACTAGATGGAAATCCCCCAGAAAAATTTGGTTTTGTTCCCTCTTTAATTTATGTTTTAGGAGCGCAATCTTTGGAAAAAGAAGATTATGAAACAGCTAGATTATTGAGTCAAAGAGGTATAGAATGGTGTACAAATTATCCACCTCTAAATTATCTTGCTGGTGCTACAGTAATGGCTTTAGGATTTCCTTTAGGAGCAATTCCCTATTTTGAAAAATGCCTAAATTTAGGTCGAGAAGGTAATTATTATAAAGGAGAACCTTTTGAAAAAAGTTTTATAACTACTTACCCAGCTTGTGCTTTGGGAAAAGCTTATATTCAATTAGGATGGATGGAAGCAGCAATATCTATGTTTGAATTAGCACTTTCTTTTGATGCTAACTGTTCGATCGCACAGCAACATATTGATAAAATCCAAGAAATTTTATCTAGGTAATTATGCTATTATCTAT
>CAWUOF010000399.1:0-4575 GCA_963923765.1 uncultured bacterium
CCCAACAAGGCTGGATTAATGCTTTAAAAGCTGGTAAAAATCCCTTTACTGATGAGGAAATTAATAGTTTACGTTAAACGCCAAAAATTTAACCCCTAAAAATAAAAAATTGCTCAGATGAAAAACCGAGAAATGCGTTATAAAAAAAACATACCTTTTAAATATTTGCCAATTAAATTAATTAAAAACACTTAACTGTTGGCAGACAGACACCAATAAAAATTTATTAAATAATGGTGACAGGATGAAACTAGACCAACTTAAACCAAATATCATTGTACGTGGTTCAATCTTCCCCGAACCAGTACAGGTATTAGCATTTACACCAATGGGTGCATCAATTAAACTCATTGGGACTGGAATTAATACCAATCATACCTATCAACCAATTCTCAATGCTGAACAGTTGGAACAGTTAGAATCTACACCGGAAAAAGAACCCTTTGATGGTAACGCCCAACATTTTCGCTTTGGTGTAGAATCATTACGTTTAAGTTTAGCCTATGAATATGATCCTTATTTTGCCCTAGCTATAGCACGAGTAGACCCCCTCCCCCATCAATTAGAAGCAGTTTACGACTATTTCCTCCAACAACCGCGCATCCGCTTCCTACTTGCAGATGACCCCGGTGCAGGAAAAACCATCATGGCCGGACTACTACTCAAAGAACTGAAAGTAAGAGGATTAGTTCAACGTACACTCATTATCACCCCTGCTAACCTCACATTTCAATGGCAGCGAGAACTCAAAGACAAATTTAGAGAAGAATTTGAAGTGATACGCGGTGATATCCTCCGGGCTAACTATGGTTCTAATCCCTGGCAAGAAAAAAATCAAGTTGTCACTTCCGTATCTTGGGTTTCTCGCATTGAAGACGCAAAAGATAGTTTATTAAGAAGTAACTGGGATTTAATTATTGTAGACGAAGCACATAAAATGAGTGCTTACAGTTCCGATAACAAAACCTTAGCTTATAAACTCGGTGAAGAACTCGCAAAAATTACCGACCACTATTTATTAATGACAGCTACACCCCATAAAGGCGACCCCAAAAACTTTTGTTTATTCCTAGAATTATTAGATAAAGATGTTTATGGAGATGTCAAAAGTTTAGAGGAAGCCATGAAACTTAATAATGCTCCTTTTTATCTACGTCGCACCAAAGAATCTTTAAAAACATTTCCCGATTCAGAAACAGGAATTGTTAAAAAACTATTCACTAACCGTAAAGTTGAAACTATTGAATTTCAAATTGATGCAGAAGAATTAGAATTTTACAATTCCCTCACTGATTATGTAGAAGATCAATCAATCAAAGCTTCCAGTGATGATACAGCCAGAGGTAGAGCTTTAGGCTTTACAATGGCGATGTTACAACGTCGCTTTGCTTCCAGTATTTACGCTGTACGCCGTAGTTTAGAAAGAATGCGCGATAAACGCCAAAGAATTTTAGAAGATCCAGAAAGCTATCGTCAAGAAAAAATTAATAAAAAACTTCCCGATGATTTTGAAGAACTAACAGAAACAGAACAACAAAAAATTATTGATGATTTAGAAGGTATAGTCGCCTCCATTGACCCTGTTGCTTTGACAAGAGAAATCTTACAACTAAGTAAATTAATTAGTCAAGCAATGATATTAGAGAAACGGGAAATTGAATCTAAATTAGTCAAACTTAAAGAAGTAATTATTCAAGAAGGAATATTTAAAGATCCAAAAATGAAAATGCTCATTTTTACTGAGCATAAAGATACTTTAGATTATTTAGTAAGAAAATTAAAAGAATGGGGATTAACTGTTACCCAAATTCATGGAGGAATGAAAATTGGTGATAGAGATACCCCCAATACTCGGATTTATTCAGAACGGGAATTTAGAGAAGATTGCCAAGTATTAGTAGCAACAGAAGCAGCAGGGGAAGGTATTAATTTACAATTCTGCTGGTTTATGATTAATTATGACATTCCCTGGAATCCCGTGCGGTTAGAACAGCGTATGGGACGGATTCACCGCTATGGACAAGATAAAGATTGTCTGATTTTTAACTTTGTAGCTATTAACACCAGTGAAGGTAAAGTATTATGGAAACTATTTGAGAGAATTCGCGCCATTGAAATGGATTTAGACCCAGAAAGAACAGGTAAAGTATTTAATGTACTCGGTGATATTTTCCCTGCTAATCAGTTAGAAAAGATGATGCGCGATATGTATTCTCATAACTCTTCTGAAGCCGTAATTATTAATCGGATAGTAGAAGAATTAGATACAGAACGTTTCCGTAAAATTAGCGATTCAGCCTTAGAAGGACTGGCAAAACGGGAATTAAACTTATCACAAATTATCGGTAAATCTGCTGAAGCAAAAGAACGAAGATTAGTACCTGAAGTTATCCATGATTTCTTTATTCAAGCTGCACATATAGCGGGGATTCATCCCAAGGAAGCAGCCAAGGGTAAGAAAATCTACAAAATTGGGCGTATTCCTCGGACTTTATGGGGAACGGGAGATAGGTTAGAAAATCGCTTTGGCAAGTTGGGACGGGAGTATAAAAAGATTACGTTTGATAAAGATATCTTGACAGATGACCCCACATTGGAATGGGTGACACCAGGACATCCCTTATTTGAATGTGTGCGAGATGAAGTTTCTAATCAAGTACAAGAAGATTTGCGTCGGGGTGCAGTATTTTTTGATTTACACCGTCAAATACCAGCGAGATTAGATGTATTTTCGGCTGCTATTATTGATGGACGCGGTAGAAAACTCCATGAACGTTTATATGTGGTGCAGACCGAGTTAGATGGAACAATGACTGTTCGCCAACCAACATTATTTTTAGATTTAGTAACAGCAAAAATAGATAATAATAACTTAGTTAATTACTTACCAGATGATAGTAATTTACCCAGTCGAGAACAGGTAGAACAAGCATTAATTGAACAGGAATTAAATAGCTTTTTAACAGAAATTCAGACTCAAAGACAAAAGGAAGTAAAGATAATTTCTAATCATATAGAAATTAGTTTGAATGAAATTATTGATAAATTACAGGTTCAATATGCAGATTTATTTCAACTCAAAGAATCTGGTTCTAAAGAACAAGGTTTAGAGGGTAGAATTAAACAATTAGAAGACCGACAATTTGAATTAAATGGCAGGTTAGAACAGCGACGGAAAGAATTAGAAAAAGAAGCCAGTTGTGCAATTGCTAATATTCATCATCAAGGACGTGCTTGGGTGTTACCCCATCCTGAAAGAACCTCTCCAGAAATTGCCCCGATGGTATCTGATGAGGAGATTGAAAAAATAGCAATACAGGCAGTTATAGAATATGAAAAAGCTAGAGGTTGGCAAGTTGTCAGTGTAGAAAAAGAAAATCGCGGCTTTGATTTAATATCCCGTGAAATTGATTCTGGAGATCCATTAAAAGCTAGTGCAGTGAGATTTATTGAAGTAAAAGGACGGGCAAATATTGGTGAGGTGGCGTTAACAACTAATGAATATAAAACGGCAGAAAGATTAAAGGGTGATTACTGGTTATATGTAGTATTTAATTGTGCTTCCTGCCTGTCGGCAGACAAGGCATCTCCAGAGGTTCACACTATTCAAGACCCTGTAAAATTAAATTGGCAACCTTATGTAAAAATCGAACATTATCAATTGAAAACAGAAGACCTTTTAGGAGGTATAATATAGAATAATGTCTGAATCAGACAGTAATCATGACTAAATACCCTAAACGCGTAGTTAATAACGGGAGTAATTAAGAATATGAGTACAGAACAACTACTGTATAAATGGCAAGACTTAAATACAGATGAACAATCAAAAGTTTTAGCTTTTATTGATTCTCTAAAACACCAAAAACAATCCAGTTCCAAATTGGGTCAAAAGTTAAGAAAAATCCGCCAAGAAATAATTGATTCTGGTATGCCTTTATTAACGGCTGACGAAGCAGACAAAGAAAAAGCAGAACGTCGAGGTGGATATGGAGAAGACCTGATATGATTCGTACTTTTATTGATGCTGGTGTTTTAATTTATGCTGCTCGTTCCCAAGGAGAGATTGCTGAAAAAGCCTTACAAATTCTGGAGGATGAAAATCGAGAATTTGCTTCTAGTATTTTTCTTAAATTAGAAGTATTACCGAAAGCAATTTATAATCACCAAAAAAGCGAAGTTAAGTTTTATGAAGCATTTTTTGAGGAAGTTTCTTATTGGGCAAAGGATATAAATACAATTATTGCTACAGCTTATGAACAATCAAGTAAATTTGGAGTAGGGGCAATGGACGCTTTACATATTGGGGCTGCTTTATCTGTAGAAGCAACGGAATTTATTACTAATGAGAAACCAGAAAGATCCATTCATCGAACTCCTAGCATTAAAATGATTTCTATTCATTCTTTAAAAACCAAATAACAAGAATTTCAAAATTTAGTATAATTTAGGAATTTATGAAGTTTGGCTATAGCAAATAACAGGTGAAAAGGGTTGAAAAGCCCCTGGGGTTTTAGTTTTAATATCACTGTATATTTTCATCTAAATAATAACCGCTATAACACATTAGACTTC
>CAWUOF010000400.1:0-4564 GCA_963923765.1 uncultured bacterium
AATTTGCCAGAGACTCCCAACTTTTCACCGCTACCACTCGACAACTACACGGTTTTAAAGCTAATTATAACCTGAATAACCTGCAACTTACAGCCCTTTACAGTCCAGATGTACAAGGCTTTGTCCGAGATACGATCGCCCCGACAGGAACAAGCGGTTATTATTTCCTTTCACGACGGCTATTAGTTCCTGGTAGTGAAAACGTATTTATAGAAACTGAAGAATTAAATCGCCCTGGTACAGTATTAGAACGAAAATCTTTATCTCGTAGTACTGATTATGAAATAGACTACGATCGAGGAACTTTATTATTTCGCCGACCAATTTTTGCGACGGAATTTGACCCCTTTGGTACAATTCTAGTCCGGCGTATAGTTGCCACCTATCAATTTGAATCAACCGGTGGTGACACTAACCTTTATGCAGGAAGAGTACAATATAATTTTAAACCCCAAAAAATTAGTAATATCGGACAAGAAACCCAAGCCTGGGTAGCCGCTAGTTACCTGCGGGAAAATCAAACAGACAGAAATTTTGAATTATACGGGGCTGATTTATTATTACCCTTTGGTAACAATAATAAACTTCTTGCTGAAATAGCCCGTTCTAATAATGATTCTATTTTCAGAGGCAATATAACAGGTAACGCTATTCGGGCAGAATTACAAACTAATCCTATTCCTGGAGTATTGGGTAAAGTTTATTATCGTTCCGTAGATGAAAATTTTACCAATAATGCTACTTTTAGTTTTAATCCTGGTCAAACTCGTTACGGTGGCGAAATTAGAGCTTTAATTGTTCGCGGTACACAATTAACTGCAAGCTATGATTATGAAGCAAATTATGGGTTTTCTACCGATATTAGTAATAAAACTTTCGATTTATTTAACCCGCAAGTAGAAGCACAACCAGGTAATAAAGTAGATAATGACTTAAGTACTTTTCGTGGGGGTGTAAATCAACAGCTTAATTTTGCTCGTTTAAATAAAGATGTTGGTACACCTATTTTTGGATTGGAATATATTAATAGACAAAGAAACGATCGAATTAATAGTTACAGAAGTAATGCCGACCAAATAGTATCAAGATTAAATTTTCCCTTAACTACAACCCTAAATTTTCGAGCGCAAAATGAAGTTAATTTAAATGGCAAAGATCCTCTATATCCCAGTCGAACAATTTTAGGAATAGATTGGGCAGCTTATCCAGGAACTAATATTAGATTAGCTCATCAATTTTATACAGGCGATCGAGGCGGAAGTTCCATTACTAGCTTAGAAACAGTTACAGAAAAAAAGCTAGATGAAAATATGCAAATGACCAGTCGTTATAGCATATTAGGCGGCGCTAATGGCATGACTGGACAAGGTGCTTTAGGGATAAAAGGTGGGTGGTTAATAGCCCCTGGTTTGCGATTAAATTTAGGCTACGAAAAAATATATAGTGACTTATTTGCCGCTACCGGTGCTGGTAATAGAAATGCTCAACCTTATACAGTTGGACAAAGTGCGGCTGTTTTAGGTGTAGCAGGAGGTGATTCTTATAATGTAGGAGTGGAATATACAGATAATCCTGATTTTCAAGCCTCGGCTAGATTAGAACATCGTACAGGTGGTAATATAGTCGGAGAAAATACCGTAATTTCTTTAGGTGCAGCCGGAAAAATTACCCCAGCATTAACCAGTTTATTCCGGTATCAACAAGCTAGTGTTGCTAATCAGTCTTTACAAGGTTTAGGAAATACTATGAATTTAAAATTAGGGTTAGCTTATCGCGACCCTAATAATGATAAATTTAATGGTTTATTTAAATATGAATATCGCCAAAATCCTGCAACTATTCCAGAAACTTTATTATTAGGTAGTGGTACAGGTTCCACAGATCATGTATTTTCTTTAGAAGGTATATATGCTCCAAATTGGCGATGGGAATTTTATGGTAAATATGCATTTCGTATTTCTGAGACTTTTTTAGCTCAGGATTTTAGTAATAGCACTTTTACTTCTTTAGCGCAATTACGTACTACTTATCGGTTAGGATATCGGACAGATTTAGCGGCAGAGGCAAGATGGATTAATCAATCTCGTGGTTTTAATGAAATTGATTGGGCGTTGGAATTTGGTTATTATTTAACTCCTGATTTAAGATTGGGGGTAGGATATAGTTTTGGTAGTGTGCGCGATCGCGACTTTAATGGTTATCGTTCTGGTGATGGTCCGTATTTAGGAATTACTGTTAAAGTTAACGAACTTTTTGGAGGTTTTGGCCGACAAAAAGTTACACCGCGTCAACAACAGGAGTCTGTACCATCTAAACCCATAGCTAAACAGGAATAAGGGAGAAATAATTATGATTTTTTTTCAACGCAAAGAGGCGCAAAGTTTAGCGCAAAGGTTCGCTAAGGGTTTATTGGTTAGTATTGGGGTTTTGGTGTTTACTTTAGATGGTCATGCTGAGGCGGTGGGAATGCGGGTTATTGTTAATAGTAATGAGGATGGGGGAGTATTGGCTGATGATAGGTTAACTTTGCGAGAAGCTATTGAAATTGTAAATGGTAGTTTGTCTTTAGATAGGTTAAGCGCTAGGGAAAGACAGCAGGTAATTTCGGGGGAAACTCAAGGTAAAAATGAGATATTAACACCACGTATTGAGTTTAATTTACCAGAAGGTAAAACTACTATTTATTTGCAGAATTTGTTACCAGCTTTGCAGGTGCCGGTAATTATTGACGGTAATACTCAACCTAAATTTGTGGCTGGAGAAAAAGCGATTATTCCTAAGCCGGAAGTGGCGATAACTGCTGCTGCTAATAAAGAGATTTTTCGCGGTTTTACTGTGGTTAGTAGTGGGGTGACAATTCGCGGTTTGAGTTTGTATGGTTTTAGTTATCGGCATCGATCGACTGCTAGTAGTCCTCCGGCTGATATTTTTATTGCTAATCGTTCTTGGTATATGGTAAATGGAGAGTTTGTTTCTACTGAAAAAGAGGAAAAATCTAGTATAGATAATGCTCCAAAAGATGTAGTTATAGAATATAATTGGCTGGGGATTTCTCCCGAACAGGAAGGGAATAAATTAAAACAAAATAATACAGAAGAAAATAACTCTTTAGGTAATTTAGATAACTCGCCAGGGAATTTAAAATTTAATTCGGCTTTTGGGGTTTCGGTTTTTAATAGTTTTGGTACGAAAATATATCGAAATCGGATTTCTCAGCATGATGGTAGTGCTATTATTACGGGGGTGCGATCGCAAAATTTAGTAATTAGTGACAATATTATCGAATATAATGGTTTTCGCGGTATGCCCGACGCCATTCGTTTAGAAGGTGATATTAGCAATACTCAAATTTTATTTAATCAAATTCGTGATAATGCTGGTAGTGCTATTTATCTATTTAAACCAGAAGGTGCCGCCGAAATTCGCGAAAATTTAATTAGTAATAACGGTCAAGCTTATCGCAGGGCTGCCATTTATTTAATGGGTAATAATAATCAAGTGTTAAAAAACCAAATTCGCCATCAATCAGGGCCAGGAGTTGTAGTTACTGCCTATCCTAATAGTCAAGGAAACTTCATTAAAAATAATCGATTTTCTGATTTAGCCGGTTTAAGTATAGATTTAGTCACACAACTAAATACAGATATTTTCGCCTATCAAATTGGTGATGGCAGAAACCCCCCCATGACTAGCTGGCAACGGCGGCGTAAAACAGGTAATTTTGGTATAGATGCACCTCGTTTTATATCAAAAGAATTTTTTATTAATAATGGAAAAGTAACATTATTAGGACAAGCAGAAGCCGGTACAGAAATAGAAATTTATCGAGTAGAAGATAATGCCTTAAGTGAGTCATTAGGTACTGTTACCTGTAATTCTCAAGGAAAATTTGCCATCACTTTAGATAATTTAAAACCAGGAGATAAGGTTAGTGCCCTAGTTAACCATGTTAAATACGGCACTTCTGAACCAGCCGTTAATGCTGTTATCAGAGATTTGAAATAAATACTAATTTTTTATAGTTAATCATGTACCAATATTTGGGGAGTGGGAAAAGTGAAATTTAAAAATTTATCAATAAAATCTCTAGGAAATATTAGTAGTTATTTATTACCAGCTACATTTTTATTAAATTCTTTACCTGTCTATGCTGAAGGTTCTATAGACTTAGTAAACAATACAGGCGATCGACCCTATTTAGAAGTGAGAAACAATAGATATACAGCCAGTTTTTTAAGATCAACAATTATTAAAGTTTCCGTACAACCTGGAGAATGGATTAACTTAGGTTCAAATACCATAGGTACTAATAATGGCGATATAGTTTATACTAAACCCGGTTCTTCTTCTGGAATTAGTTGTAAAACAACTCAGCCAACAAATGGCTTAATTTCTACTTTAGCTCAAGAAAAAAATGGTCCTGGTACGGGTATTAATGGCAGTACTGGTGTCGGTCCAACAGGCAAATATCAACCCTGCTTAGTGCAAGTTGGTCCTAACGAAGGTGGTATTTGGGAAGTTAAATTTATACCTCCTGATATAGATAGTTCTGGTGATAATCCCC
>CAWUOF010000401.1:0-4559 GCA_963923765.1 uncultured bacterium
TCATTTCTTGTTAAGAAAACATCAATCTTTCTGGCTTTTGCCTCTTGCCTCTTGCAAGAAAGCCTCTTGCCTGACTTTCGCAAGAAGTCTAATATATGCCTATCATTAGAAAATTATATTCTTACAAAAAATCGAGAGTACATCTCATATATTACCCTCGATTTCTTGGTATAATTTTTAACAATTATTTAGCGGCAGTAGGTTTTGGTGGTGGTTGATTTTTCTTCAAATTTTCTACACTAATACCAAGTACCCATAAAGTAACGAGTAATACTCCTAGCCACTGATTAATTACCAAGGTTTCATTAATAAATAATAAAGCCATGATCGCTGTAAAAGCTGGACCGCTTGCACCGACAACAGCCGCCAAAGCTGGCCCAATTAAAGGAACACCAAAATTATTGAGAAGATAGCCCACTAAAGTAGTTACTGCTAAAACTACTATTCCCGCGCATAATTGCGGCCACATACCCGCATTAATTTTATATCCAAATATCGGTAAAGTAGCAGAGGAAAGCACAAAAATTGTCGTAAAGTTTACCACACTAAAGGGCGCGGGGTGCATTTTTGCAACTTTAATTAAAATTACATAGCCAGCAAAACTAATTCCCGATGCGATCGCGGTTGCTGCCCCAAGCATAATATCACCTTGAGCGCCGGCGGTAAAGTTGGGAATGGTTAGATATCCACCTATATAAATTGTTGCTGTTGCCAAAGCTAATAAAAATGTCGGGCGATCGGCAAAAATCAACCATGCTAATAGAATAGTAACGGTAGGATAAACAAAGAAAATAGTCGTCGCTACCCCTGTAGGAATATTTCCTAAAGCAATATAAATGAAAAACTGCGATAGGAAAAGAAAGAAACCACTACCTAATACACTCCACAGTTGAGATCGATTTTCTACATTAGCTAAATTTCTAATATCTCGCCAAGTATTAGGATAAATTATTGGTGCTAGAATAAAAGCCATAATCGGCGCTACTAACGCCAATCGCATCACTAAAATTAATAGAGAATTTCCCGGACTAGGAGAAATAAACCCCCCCAGTTTAACTAAACCAAGAATTGTTTTCTCTTTTAAAATAATCCTAGTAACAACGTTTTGGAATGATAAAGTAATAGAAGAGAGTAAAATCAGTATCACACCTCTAGTAAAGGCTGTTGATTGTAAATCTGCTCCTGGAGGTGATGCTACTGGTGGTGTAGTGGTCGTGGAAGGTGCGATCGGTTGTAAAGTTCTACTATCAACTAATCCTACACCTTGACTGTCTCTATATTCTCTAAGTCTATTATTATTAACCTCTACCTGAATTTGAGTAATTAGACGATTAACTAGAGTTTCTAAAATTGCCTCTCCTTGGCGTTCTAAACTATGCATCCTACCCAACTGCTGGGATAATGCACTTTGATAACTACTTAGTTCTTGTTCTAATGTTCTAAATGTACTACTCAGAGTTGAATCTAAAGAGGCTAATAAGCGATAGGCATCCTCGTTATAGTTTCTAGTAGGGGCTATAGGTGGCAATAATGGGCCGTTATAACTGCCCGCGATCGACTGAGCAGAATTATTAGTAATTTGGTCTAATCTTTCCGTTAAGCGCTCTTGTAGATGAGTTGCCAGTACTTGAGCAAGTTGTTTTACCCAGCGTTGTTGTTGAGCAATTTGCTGCCCTGAGAGATATTCTGTATGTTGAGCTTGTAATTGCTGGTGTTGGCCACGTAACTGATCGATATCTTCTATCAGACGAAATTTCTCTGCCTGTAATCTAGTGATATCCTGATCCAATTGTTGATTTAGTTCTTGCTGGAGACGTTTTAGCTCTTGTGTTACTGCCCTGAGTGCGTCTTGTGAGGCTCTTGCATCTCCTGTTGTATAATTTTCTGGTTGATTGTCCAGTTGTGTCATTATTGTATATCCTCTGGATTTTGAAATAAAAAGACCCGAATTTTCTGTGTTTGACCTCTTGCGATCGACTTTATTTTTATTTCTTTCTATTAAAGTACATTTTTCTTTAAAAGAATGTACTCTGAGAGAGGAGGAAAGTTTAAGTTTTGTTTACCTTTTGATTTCCAAGGAAAATATCTTCACAAAACTCGCCCGTATAATAACATTCTTTTACCTACGTCAAAATAGACCAAAAATCCGGATTGACTACTACGGGGTTATTTTTGGACAATTTTTGATTTTACTATCTTCGATCGAGTTTATTTAATTTTACCTGATAATTGATAGGATAGCCTATTATTTTTTTGCAGATTATGTTAAATTAATATAAATAACTATTGCTTACATAAATTAATCTTTCTACATTATTAAAATTTCAAATTTTTTATTTAATGCTATAAACAAAAACTGGTCTGGCTGAACTGAAGTATAATTTATCCAGAAATCAATTCACAAAAAATTTGATTAAGTTTTTGCAATGTCCTAAATGTAAGTTAACTCATATTAATAAAAATAGACACAAAAAAGGCAAAACTACATCTGTGTTAATTGTGGGAGACAATTTATAAACTGCTATTAGCCCGAAGCTATGCTCAAGAAGTTAGCCAGGAAGAAATACTTAAAAATGTATATTAATGTATGGGGGGCGATTGAGAGATTGAAAGGCTTACATTGCGAAAATAATTTAATACTTAATAATACTTAAGAAATAGCCGAATTGAAGAAAAATTGATAATGATTAATTAGGTTTTTGACTTTCGCAAAAAGTCTAATATAGACACTAAAAACATTAAATACTTACCTGATAAGCGGTTTTAAATTTAGATTGTAATTGTTTATTATGCAAAGTTTTGTATTAGATTAATTTTTGTGGTGGTTATATCAGCCGATCGCGAAAATATTGATAATATAAATAACATCTAGTTGTGCAATCATTCCCTTGTAATTTTATTAACCCCATACTATTTAATTTAAATGCTAATACTGAGGGTAATCTTACTGGTGTATTTACATCAACAATCTGTTGCATTGCTAATTTTAATTCTGGATATTTTTCTAAATTCCACATCATACGCCTTAAATGATCGCTATAAATTCCAGTTTCTGTAGTAGCATTTTCTAGTAATTCAGGCAGGGTAATATCTTTTTGGGTTATTGCATACATCGCTAGTCTTAATAAATAGGGATGTCCTCCTACTAAATTCATAATTTTTTCCACAGTATTTAGAGGCCAATCTAGTTGGTAACGTTGCGCTAATTCTTGTACTTGTTGGGGAGTAAATTCGGGTAATTCTATGGGTAAACCAACATTAAAGGGTGATTTATTTACATCTAAGGGAATATAAACTTCTGTGGAGTGAACTACTATTAAACGAAAGTTTTTCCAGATATCTCTACGTTTAGCTTCTTCGTGAAGAGAACGTAATAAACCAAAAAAATCATCGGCTATTTCGTGAGATTCAAATATTCGATCGACTTCATCTAAACCTAAAGTTAAAGGTTGATTTATCTGGGGTAATAAATATTGCTCAAAGTAAGCTTTACAGCTTTGATTACTGCCGATAATTTCAGCTAAATCGGTATATTTTTCTAGTTGCGATCGATCTAATAATCCTAATTCTAAGCTAACATTCGCACAAAACCATTGTAAAAAAGTATTAGAATTACTAAAAACCCGTTGATTTGCTAACTGAAAACTTAAGGCAACAGTTTTTGAACCTTGATTTTCGGCATGATGGAGAATTCTTGCCATTAAAGAAGTTTTTCCCATCTGTCTTGGCGCTTTAATACGAATTAGGGAACCGGGCTGACTAATTGTTTCGTAACATCGGGTTTCTATGGGGGGGCGATCGATATAAAAATGAGAATCTAAATTTACTTGTCCTTCTGGTATTTCTGGTGCAGAAGTAGGTAAAGGATGATAATAATTAGTTACTGATTTTTGGCTTTGATTATTAGTATTAATAATATGATGCCATTGGATGGCTAACTCTTTATCGAGACTTAATGTTGTGCGATTTTTTTTAATTATATCGATAATTTTTCTAGTTAAAATATTTATATTATTACTACCTTGCCAATGCCAAGGCTGAATTTCTGCTAAATATCCTAGTAAATCAAAAGAAATTTCACATTGCCAAGGTAAATCTAGGCAAATTGGTAAAATTGCTGGTTTTTGTGGAGTGTTATTGTGTAGATCTTTAACTAAACGTATTTGTTCTAATATCATTTCACTGATATTAGTATGTTCCGATAGTAACAATACAAAATAATCGGATTGTTTTAAATATATATCGGCGGGAATATGGCTGTTATTGCCAAAAATTTCATAGCCTGCTGCTTGTAAATTTTGTTGTAAATCTATGGCCAGTCTAGTATCTGAGTGGGAATAACTCAGCCAAATTTTTTTGATTAGATTTGTTGGTGTTGTTTCTGGGCAAAATTGATCGTCTAAATCGGCAATATCGCGCCATTCTAGCCCTAATATACGGCAAATTTCCAGAAAATTAACAAAATCTACTGGTTTAGCATTGAGAAAATTACTAATTGTAGATTGGGCGATCGCTAAATTTTCCGCCAGTATTTTTTGACTAGGGAACCCATTTTTTAA
>CAWUOF010000402.1:0-4527 GCA_963923765.1 uncultured bacterium
AAAAAAATTATAATATAAAAATTGATTTTCAAACCTAATAATTTTATTAAAAAATATACATCTTCAAGCGGAAACAAGAAACTCCTGCACAGAGAATAGAAAAAAAATAGACGATTTTTGTAAGAGAATAGATGTTAATTTTGATTTTTTAAAATTAATGGTGTCGAAATATACTATTTATTTCCTCACGACTCATCTGGGTTAATTCTGGTTTATGTATTTATAAATTTTAATTTTAAAAGTCTGCAAAAAAGGTTAATTACTGGGGGTTGGGGTAAATAATCTGGTAGGGTCATAGAGAAAAAGTAAAAAGGGTAATTAAGTATGTACGAAAAGATTGCTCCCCCGCAAACAGGCGATCGCATTACCTTTAAAAACGGTGAACCGATCGTCCCTGATAACCCCATTATCCCCTTCATTCGCGGCGACGGTACGGGAGTAGACCTTTGGCCAGCATCCCAAAAAGTTATGGATGCCGCAGTTAAAACTGCTTACAACGGCAAACGCGAAATAAGCTGGTTTAAAGTTTACGTCGGTGATGAAGCTTGCGAGCAATATGGTACTTATCAATATCTACCCCAAGATAGTCTGACAGCCATTAAAGAATATGGCGTTGCTATTAAAGGGCCACTTACCACCCCGATCGGCGGCGGTATTCGTTCCCTGAATGTAGCCCTACGGCAAATTTTTGATCTCTATGCCTGTGTTCGTCCTTGTAAATATTACGCAGGTACTCCTTCCCCCCATAAAAACCCAGAAAAACTCGATGTAATTATCTATCGAGAAAACACAGAAGATATCTATCTTGGTATAGAATGGCGGCAAGGTACAGAAATTTGCGAAAAACTAATAAGTATTCTTAATAATGATCTAATTCCTTCTACCCCAGAACACGGCAAAAAACAAATTCGCCTTGACTCAGGCATTGGCATTAAACCTGTTAGTAAAACGGGTTCTCAACGTTTAGTACGCCGTGCCATTCAACACGCTTTACGACTACCACCAGATAAACAAATAGTTACCCTAGTACATAAAGGTAACATTATGAAATATACAGAAGGGGCATTTCGTGACTGGGGTTACGAAGTTGCTACTACTGAATTTCGGAATGAATGTGTTACCGAAAGAGAATCTTGGATCCTTAGTAACAAAGAAAAAAACCCGAATATTACCCTAGAAGAAAATGCCCGGGAAATTGACCCCGGTTACGATGCTCTCACTAGCGAAAAGAAAGCACAAATATGTAGTGAAGTCGAAAAAGTTCTTAATGCTATTTGGGAAACTCATGGCAATGGGCAGTGGAAAAAGAAAATTATGGTAAACGATCGCATTGCCGATAGTATTTTCCAACAAATTCAAACTCGCCCTGGAGAATATTCTATCCTGGCAACTATGAATTTAAACGGAGATTATCTATCCGATGCTGCTGCTGCTATTGTTGGTGGTTTGGGTATGGGGCCAGGTGCAAATATTGGCGATGAATGTGCTATTTTTGAAGCTACTCATGGTACAGCCCCGAAACACGCCGGTTTGGATCGAGTTAACCCCGGTTCCCTGATTCTTTCTGGGGTAATGATGCTAGAATATCTGGGCTGGCAAGAAGCCGCAGATCTAATTAAAAAAGGTATTGCCGCAGCGATTTCTAATCGTGAAGTTACTTACGATTTAGCTCGATTAATGGAACCTCGCGTAGAACCACCCTTAAAGTGTTCTGAATTTGCAGATGCAATTATTAAACACTTTAATGATTGAGTTTTAGCAGTAGTTAATAAATTAACTGGAAAATATAGGAG
This sequence comes from uncultured bacterium, assembly GCA_963923765.1. Classification (GTDB taxonomy): domain Bacteria; phylum Cyanobacteriota; class Cyanobacteriia; order Cyanobacteriales; family CAWUOF01; genus CAWUOF01. The sequence continues at coordinate 1,794 of CAWUOF010000402.1, forward strand.
GATTTTAGATGATTAGCAATAGCTGGCAATTTTCCTGTTAAAATTATCTGGATTTGTTGGTTTAATTTTCATCTAAATTCCCTAAACAAAATCTAAATCCAGTAGTGCTATATCTGCTATTGCCATAATTGATTACAATTGTATTTGTATAGCAAAAATAGCAAAAATAGCAAATTCTGTACAATTAAAGTTAGGGGCGAGTCGATCGCTCCTAACTTATTTATACATCAAAATTTAATTAAATCACGTTGCAAAAGTTATAGCTAGAAATCCTAACATCCACTATTTTCGTTTGTGTTTCTTCTTTCCCACCAACGTTCAGGAGTTAGTTCCGGATCTTCATCATCAAAAAACCATTTCGGGGGATTTTTATTTTCCTGTGTTTTTGTTTCTTCGTAAGATGTCATAGCTACCTCCCTTGCTGTTTGTATTTTCAGCTAATTCAGGAATTTTCTGGCGCGATTAACTCTCACACCGCAATAATAGTGAGATTTTTGTTTATGTTTCTAGGAAAATATATTGTTTATTTTCCTGTGGTTTTCTTGGTTGTTTGGAATATTTTAAGAAATTAAATGTATTATAATATAAAATCTGATTATTCACCAATATTTTTAGTCATATTTTTAGTCATATTTTTAAGAATATTTTTAGTTAATAAAAAGTTTTTATTTTATAGTAAGTTTCAACCTGACAAACAAGGATATTTTAGAAAACCGTTGCTTGTTATCTGTTCAGGATTTTTGCAAATGTTATTTAAAGCATTTTAAGCTCGATCGCGACATCATACCAGCCTAACAGATAACTAAATCCGGTTAAATAACTACCTTGTCACCTTGGGAAAAATTACAGGCAAAAGTTTATATTAAAACCGGATTTAGTTTAATTTATGTTTTTTTAGGTTTAATCTCGGTTTAATCTCGATTTAATCTCGATTTTATTCTGGTAATTCGCCAAATCTTTCTCGATACTGTTTTAACACAGCTTCCAATTGTTCGGCGCGTTGACGTTCAGTTTCGGCGCGTTGACGTTCAGTTTCGGCGCGTTGACGTTGTTCTTCAAGCTGTTGAGATATCTCCAAATAGGAAAAAAACTTAGTTCCATCCGGGCGATAAATTTGTAATTCTTCTGCGGATAAATCAAAGCGAATTCCTAAACGGGGGCTTATCCAATCACTTAGAGAGGCGATCGCGTCCAAACCTTCTTCTGTTCTTAGCCAGCCACTCACCTGATTATTATCAGGATTATATATATAATATTCCTCTACTCCATAGCGTTCGTAAAACAGCAATTTTTTATCCATTTCTGTAGCAGAATTGCTAGGAGAAAGAATTTCAAACACCACTTGAGGGGGAATATTATCTTCCTGCCATTGCCGATAAGAACCTCGATCGCCTTTTGGTCTGCCAAATATTACCATCACATCGGGAGCATTAACAATTTTTGGCTTTCCTTGTACCGGATACCATAGCAAATCCCCTGCTACAAATACATTCGGGTTATCTGCATACATCCAATCTAAATTTTGCTGAATTACTAAAATCCAGTGAAATTGTTTTGTATTGTCTGCCATTGGTTTTCCGTCACTTTCGGGGTAAATTATCTCAGTTTCGGTGAGCGATTCAATTTGAGCAACCATAACCTTTAGGTAACGATGTTAATATTTAATATATTAGCATAAATTTTATTACAAATAATATTATGTATTGTATTATGTATTGACATTTCAATCCGTACAAATAACTAATCGCAAAAATTAATTATATATTTATTTTGGGATATCAGATTTTTAATTTCTGATTATATAGCTTAAATCTTGGGTCTGAAACACTATAAGCATTAATTTTGTGGTGACTATAATGTATTTGGCAATATATAAGCACGATTAATTATAACTATCCTAGATAATTTGATTACAACAAAATAGGCAATTTTTATAATAAATCGGGTATTTCAGAGGTAAAATTTTCATAAATTAAATATTATGTATTTGCGGGAAATATTGTCCTGTGGTATGATTTTAATGGCTTTATTACGCCGCACTATATTAGTCTCGGACAAAAAAGCGCTCGACTATAACTAAATTCTAAATGTACGGAAAGTGAATACTGAAAAGCAGATAAGGGAAAGCGATCGTTAAATTTCGTTTTTGTTTTATAATGCTGCTGCTCTGCAATTTAACTTTTCCCTTTTCATTGCTGCCCGATCGATTCTAAAATACTGCCTTTGCTACTTATCTGTTAAGAAACTTTGCATTTTTTTGGTAATTTAACAGATATTAACAGATGCACAAAAATCGCAAAAGTGCTGTTTTTTAAGCTCTCAAACCAGAAAAATAAATAGAAAATAAAGTGGATTTGGCAAAAATAAAAATTATTAATAATAATGCCATATAAGCTTGACACTATTTATTTTTACAACTGTTCTATGTAATTCAAAATGTTAACTTTACCCAGTTGGCTGATTGTGATTCGAGTTGTATATTTTAGCTGCAAAAATCCTTTATTAACGACAAGGAGAGTTATGTAATTATGACTGTATGGGAAATTCAAACCGCCTTGCAAAGTGCCCTAGCCGATCGGCATATAAAAATTAAAACCCATCGCCACAAAGACGAGTTAATAGTAGTTGTTAATCGCACTAACAGTGTAGAAGAGATTAACTATCCAGAATTAACTCATAAGATTGGTAATATGTTGCTCAGTATGCAAGTAAATGGTATCAATCGGTTTAAAAT
>CAWUOF010000403.1:0-4525 GCA_963923765.1 uncultured bacterium
GGGCAAGGAAATCATAAGCCTATTAGGTATTTAAGATATTCGACTTTAGTCTAATCAGAGAAAATTTAAGTGTTTTTTCAGGTGAAAGGCGACTTCTTTTCTCAGTAAATTAAGATTATTTTTGGTGTTTTTGTTTAAATCTGGTTGTAATAGACGATCGCTTAATAGATAAAATTAGCTGAAAATCAATTTTAGTTTATTCTTAGAGGTGATCGTCTGAATTTATAGCATTTTTCCTTTCTATAAGTTACAGGGGCTGACAAGAAACCGGGTTTCTGAGATATCCTAATATAAACATTAGGAATTACTCGTAATTAAAATATCACGAAGAGGTTATTATTTTTTTATCTAATCTTTAGACTTTAAATCACAACTACCAATTACAAACTCACCTACAGAAGTTTCTGCATAATAATCACAGCCAACAGCTTTAACAAACAAATCAGAATTACCGCCACCAAGGGCGCAAGGGGCTAAATTCATGGCTGTAGCGACTAAATACATGGTTTGATATAAACATCCCAAATCTTTTAATATTAAAGCATAAGCTAAAGATTCATATTTCCAGGCAAGGCGTTGAAAACGAGCAGAAATTACCAATAAAATAGGTGGTATTTTCTCAACGCCTGAGTGAGCAGCATCTATTAACAGCATTTCCACTGTAGGAGTAATTTCAGAAATATAATTTAGTTGATGGGAGTCAGGGCGATAGTGATATAAACCGACATTTAAACCTTCACAATGATAAATAATGGGATAAATTTCTAATTCGCAAATTGCGCCACCATTGGGATAGGGACGAGTGCTAATTCCACCATAATCACTATCAAACATTTCTTTAATTCTAGCAGAACGATATAAAAATTCTCCTAATTGTTCTGCCGTGATGGGGGACTCTCCCCAATGCCGGATAGATTTCCGGTTTTCTAATACTTGAGTAAAAGGAATATCAGTAATTTTTAATTGCTCTAAATCCGGTTTATATAGGTTAATTAAATCACCTGATATAAAGGGTTTAACGACAGGTAAAGGCTCAATTTTTCCTTTAAACCGAAAAGTACCCCCAGAAGGGTTAGCGTGTCTTCCGACACGGCTACGGGAGTGAAAAAGTAAATCGTGAAATTCCCATTGGGCGAGGGGATGGGTTTCTGTTTCAGCAATATTATTATTATTTTCGGTTACTTCAGTAAGCATTTTACAGGCAAAAAGTAGGCTCATAAATTGTGCTACTATTTCCGGAGAAATGCCCGGTATTTGTAATGATATATTATTAATATTTTGGGGGTTAATATTTTGAGGTTTACTCAGGGATGCAACTAAGGCAGCACCTTGCCAATTAAGTATTATTTTCCCAGAAAATAAAGGCGATTCTAATACGGTTTCTCCTGCTACTTGGTGACAATAGGCAAATCGAGAAATAATATATTGATTAGCGGTTATATTAGATGATAATTTGTCTGGGTTAATTAGAAAATCTGAAGCCAGAGGGATAGCTATAGCAATTTGATTATTTTCAGCTACAATGCTATAACAAAGCCATCCTAAATCAGCAAATTTTTTTAGATATTTATTGACTTTAATTTGCGTTGCTAGAAAACCCTCTTTTTCTTGGAATATGTTTTTGAATTGAGATGGGGTAGCACCAGCATTTTTAAGAGTTTCTAGGGCTGTTTTTAGTGCTGGTGTGGCATTTTTCAAGGTAAGGCGGCGATCGCATGACTGAAGTAGAAATTGTTGATTTTCTGTTGGTTGATTTTCTGTTGGGGGAATTAAAACCACATCTGGGCGGAAGGAAAGTACAAATTCGGGTGACATATTATTATTAATTATCTTTAGGTGATAAACAACACTAAATTTTTTCCAGTCTCACGAGAAATTCCCATTGATAAATATCAGGGTCGTCTATTTGCATTTTTTCTCGATAGTTAGTCGCTGAAAAATCAGAATCTCCAAAAAATATTTCCCAATTTATCCGTTTAAATCCTGATTCTTGAAAAATTCGGTTTAAACGTAAAGTAGTATAAAAAATTTGGCGATTATTGCGAGTTTTTTGGTAATAGTTAGCATTATCATTAATGTTAACTATACCTTCCGTGATTAAATAAGCTTTATCTGGTATTAAATAAGCTATTTCTAAATCACAGAAAATGGTGGGAAAAAGACCATACAATTTACCACCAGGTTTAAGAACTTGATAAAATTCTCTTATCATTAAACGGTTTTTGATGTCATCATCAGAAAGAACCGAGTTAACGACAATTACATAATCAAATTGATTTTTCCAATCAGGTTTTTGTTCGGTTAATTTAGTAGAGTCTGCTTCTAAAAAATTAAATTGTTCTGCTGGTATATTAATATTTTGATTCTCTATATTTTCCGTGAATTTCTGCCAATTTTCTTTAGCAAGTTCGATCGCCTGTGGGGAAAAATCTGTACAGAAAATTTGTCCAATCTGGGGACAAAGTTCTAGGAATTTTTGCTGTAGATAAATCTCGGAACCACAACCAGGTATTAAAATTTTAATATCAGGAGAGTTGGGAATATCAAAATTCGGCGTTTTTCGGGAAGGATTTATCAGGGTTTCACAAAGATTAGCATCGGGTGTAACATTAATAATAGATCCCTCATAATCTTTATGAAATTCATCCCAAATTAGTTTTTCTTTATCGGTGGGAATTGCGATAGAATGGGGCGGAATTAACCATTTAAAATTATTATTTTTATCTTCAATAAATGTTTCTATAACTTGACCATCGGGCTGCACTTCAGCTAAAATTTGATTACCTAAAAGTAAGTTGAGAAATTGTGTAATTACTTCTGGTGCAATTGTCGGCATTTGTGCGGAAATTTGCCCTATATCCTGGGGAGTATTGAGTAAAGCTACTAAAGCGGTTCCGCGCCAATCTAAAGTAATTTGTGCGGGAGAGTATGATGATTGTAAGGTGATTTTTCCTTTAGTTTGATGTAAAGCAGCAAAGCGGGAAAGAGTATATTTTTTATCCGGTGATAGATTTAAGTTTAAAAATTTATAATCTGAAGTTAAAGGAGTGGCTGTAGCAATTTTTTCTCCATCTGTTAAGACGCTGTAGCATATCCATCCTAAACGAGTAATTTTTTTAAAATAATAATCAAATTTTTGTTGGGCTTCAAATCCATCTTTTTCCCATACTATTTTTTGGAGTTGGGAAATTGTGGCTGGGCTATTGGCTAGGGTTTCTAGGGCAATTTTTAGTCCAGGTGTAGCATTTTTAAAGGTGAGTTTGCGATCGCTAAACTGTTTTAATTGCAGAATGATTTGTGAGTTTTCAGGAGGTTGAATTAAACAAACTTCTTTTCGGAAGGAAAGGAAAAATTCTGATAGCATATTTTTTAGGTTAGTTTTGACAGAAACCGGGTTTCTTTAAGAAAACGGGTTTCTATTTTAAGGATAGCATAGCTAAAAAATCTTCTGGTAACATCGCCTGAACAGAAGATTTGGCAAAATCAGCAATATTTCTTGTGATAATTACTTCTAAAGATGCAGACTTAGCAACAGCACTTGTTACTGCATCTTCAAAATCTTTCATGGGACTTTGCAAAGCATCTTTAATTACGGCATCTGTTACACTAGCAATTTTAAGTTTTTCTAATAATCTTGATAACAAATCCCGAGCTAATTGACTACCAACTTGACGACGTAGAATATAGAAAATGTTAGTTACAGCATGGCCAGAAATATAACCTTCTACTTGTCCTTGAGTTACTGTATTTAATGCTTCTGTGGAACTTAAAAAATAAGGTTGGCGTTTTGCCAAAACATCTAATAACACATCACTATCAAATAAAACTTTTTTCAATGGTATTTTTCCTCTAAATAATTAATATAAACTTCGTTTAAATCTTCTGTCTCATTTTCTGAATCAAGCTCAATTACACCTACTAAACTTTCAGTCCAAGGGTCAATTTTTGCTAATGTTTTTGCCCCTGTTGGAATAAGAGAATGGGAAGGCTGATTAATGGTAGTTTCTTGGTGAATTGATGTTAAAATGGAATGAACTAAACGCCAGCGATGCTCAATAGATAATTGTAATATCTCCTGCTCTAATTTTGATAATGATGTCATTATTTTCTCTCTCAATTAAACTCAATTTCAAGTTTTTAAGAATTGTATATAAGCTGAGTTTCTTTCCCGCTACAAGAAACCGGGTTTCTTAGGGTTTCTCCAGGGCCGTTTCATGCTAATTTTTGGTGAAAATTATCATCTCTGGCGGCGACAAGATTACTTTTCTAGTTGGTAATTAATCGATAAGACAGGGGCGGGTTTATTTATCTTATCGTCTAGTATTACAATTGCTCGAAAAATCCGCCCCTACAAGTTTATTATATTTGATCAATTATTACAATATGAGGATAATTTATGTAGGGGCGCGTTATTCGATTAATTATATGATAACTCGATAAGTTTAATAAACCCGCCCCTATCAACGCGATTCAGCTTAAAAATGGGGAATAGGATTAATTTCTTCTTCCTGTAAAGGAGTCGATA
>CAWUOF010000404.1:0-4515 GCA_963923765.1 uncultured bacterium
TACAGAAGAAGCATCGGCAAAAAAATCTTTTGAGGTTTTTTGGAGTGATAAAAATCTAACTCCAGAAAGATTAGACCAGGAATTGAATTTTTTTAATACAAATATTCGGTTTTTAATCAGTACTAATTATTATCGTCAAATGGGGGAAAATGGACAATTTTTTGACCGACTTTGGCAGATAGATTTACCTTTTAATGTTTTATTTTTGCTAGAATTTATGTTACGTACTTGGCTTATCAGCCGTCGCCAAAAATGTAAATGGTCAGAGGCAATATTTTGGCGTGGATATGATTTATTTTTAATAATTCCCTTTAGTTTTGGTGGTTTCCATGAGTTGGCTTTGGTGCGAATAATTCCGATTATTATTAGACTAAATGATGCGGAAATGCCAAATATGGAACCTTGGCGATCGCATATTAACCGCCGATTTGTTGCTAGTTTAGCTGAAGAAGTTACTGAAGTTGTAGTAGTTAATGTTATTAGTCAAGCCCAAACTACTATTAATAATGGTAGCGCTGTTAATTGGATAGTACAAAACATGAGAAAACGTTATGTAGATTTAAATGATGTTAATGAAATAGAAGCTATATCTAAACATTTAATCCAATTAATAATTTATCAAATTCTCCCTGCTATTCAACCTGATTTAGAAGCTTTAATTCGTCATCATACAGAAAAATTAATCAAATATTCTCCTGTTTATCAAGGAATTCAAAATTTTCCGGGTGTCAATACTTTCCCTAATCAAGTTGCAGAAAACTTAGCTAAAGAATTATCAAAATTGATTATAGATAGTCCACAAAATGCCTATAAAACCATCACTAATATACCTAAAGATACTGTAGGTGAAGAATTACTTAATCGCCTTGTACAACATTTTATAGAAGCTTTAGGAACGGAATTAGCTAAGGAAAATACCGCCGCAGAATTGCAAAATTTAATTTCTGACTTACTCGAAGAAATTAAACATAACTATCTTCAACCTGTAGTCTTAGAAAAACCAGAAATAATTGCAGAAACAGAAATAATTGCAGAAACATCTGGAAAAATTCAGAAAATCCCACCGAAAAAAGTTTAGAAAAAATAGAATATACAGCACTTTTATAATACTGCAAAGTGCTGTATTAACAAGAAAAAACATATTGCTTATGCAAAATCAAGATGAATAATCAAGTAATTATTTATCTTTAAGCAACATAAACATCTTTTTGTTCCAGTAAAGATTTAGCTTGGCTAATAACTGGCTCTGGTACAGCGTTCAAATTTTGGCAAACAATACGATGGCGATCGCGATCTAAAGGTGCCCACCTTTCCGGATCAGAATAAGTAAAAATCACCACGCTTTTTACTTGCAAAGCTGACGATAAATGGGACACTCCCGTATCGTTAGACACTAACAAACGAGAATTTTTTAACAAGGTAGCCAAGGCACCAAGAGTAGTTTTACCTGCTAAATTTATGCTGGGATATTTCATCAGCGCAGCCACTTTTTGAGTTAATTCGATTTCCGATTTTGAACCAGTTAAAACTATCTGCAAACCTTGTTTTGCTAAGGCATCTGCTACGGCAGCAAAACCTTCTGGGTCCCAACAACGGGAAGGAGTACTAGCACCAGGATGAACACAAATATATTCCTGTTGAGAAATATTTTGCCATTCCTCAATAGCATACAGATCTTTTTCGTCTTGTTCTGAAATGTTAAACTCTAAGTGTTCACCGCGATCGGGTACACCCAAAAACTGCAACAATCGTAAATAACGCCGCACTTCTGACTCGTGGGGTAAATACGGCAAAAAACTTTTTTCACTCGGACAATATTGCCCTGGAATAAAAAAACCAGCAGAATGTTTTGCCCCTAATAAGGCTGTCAAGGGATTTGTAATAGTACCACTACCATGCATCTGAAGCGCTAAATCAAAATTTGATTGCTGCATCATTTGCAAAAAAATCGGAATTTCTGGTAATTTTAGCTCTATTTCTGGTAGTCCAGGATAACCGGGAAATTCCAGCATTTTGTCTATATAGTGGCTAAAACGCTGAATCAAAGGCTTTACCACTTTCAACCCTATCAAAACAATTTCTGCCTGGGGAAATGCTCCGCGCAAAGCTCTAAATGCTGGGACAGTACATAATATATCCCCCAGTCCTGGCAGAGATCTAATAATTGCTATGCGCTTGATTTGACCCTGCTTTAATAGCAATCTTTCCCGATATAGGGATGATAAAATTGTGAATTGGGATGAGTTTTGTTGTGCGCGATTCACGAAAGTACGATGCAAAAACAACTTATGACATTTTTACTCAGATATGTAAAAAAATAAACCATAATCTGAGATTTATATTTTACTAATATAGCATTTTGTCGCTACTCATGTTGTAAATTTTATGTTAAATAATAAATTTTTGTTTTTTTACTTTGAGCCAAATCCCTTTGGTACGGGCAGATTAACCCACTAAGCTGGTGATTTGTCCCTAGCAGTTATCGGTTTTTTATCAAAATATGGTGTTCTATGCTTTGCCCACTTTCCGCAAATATCTTAAATCTTTAGCATTTTTTTAGATTTTTGCCAAATACACCAGAGAACATTCGTCTAATAATTCCCGGGCTTGCTGATGAAAGTGGCTGATTATTATTTACTGATAATTATTGCTCAACTCTTAAATTGTCAATACTAAGCGAGTATTATAATTTCATTTTCATACTTTGATGAAGCAACGCCTCTTTGTTAGGCGTTGCTTGTGGGATGATTTCACCTAATTTGAAACGAATCCTCAATCATTTCAACCCCACGTATGCAACGCCCTTAACCCAGAACCAGCAATTGTCATTCTGAACGCCAGCGAAGTAAAGAATCATAACCTCACCATGACATGAGAGATGATACCTCACCATGACATGAGAGACGCCAATCCCCCATCTATGCAACACCCTTTGTTAACCAATAACAGCAATCAACAAATAATAATTTGAATTTTTTATGATAATTTTTATTAAGTCTTATTAATTCTTATTAAAGATAAATTCCTAAATCTGATAAAGTTAAGTCACTAAATAATTTAATAAAGCGCTTTCTTAATATATTACAAAGGATTTATACTTAGAACATTAGCTGGCTAAGTGTTTTCAGATTTTGTCTGTACTGTATTATATCGTAAAGTGTATAATCAAGACGTTTTAGAGTTAGGACAACAGATTAGTAAGGAATAAGGAGAAGGGAATATATATGATAAATTACAAGTTTTTACAGCTTTTTCCCGTCACAATACCAACAATGTACATTTTAAACCTTTACTGGATAGGCGTTTCCTATGGTTTCATGTATGCTTATATGATGCAAACTACTGGAGGAATAAACAAGAGCATGAATTCATTGAGCAAAATTAAACTAAAATCGTGGAAAGGTGATTACTTGCACCGTCCTGACACAGATCAAGGTGTCACCACAGGGAATACAGGGAACGGTAATGAGTGGGTGCTTGAGGTTATTGGTGAAAATAAAATTAAACTAAAATCGTGGAAAGGTGATTACTTGCACCGTCCTGACACGGATCAAGGTGTCACCACAGGGAATACAGGGAACGGTAATGAATGGGTGCTTGAGGTTATTGGTGAACATAAAATTAAACTAAAATCGTGGAAAGGTGATTATTTACATCGTCCTGACACGGATCAAGGTGTCACCATATCGAATACAGGGATTGGTAATGAGTGGATACTTGAGTTTAGTTCCACAGCAGATCAAAGTAATGTTAACAATACCCTAGTCAAACCTGTTCATGGCAAAATTGTCGTGAATGCTGACGAATGGACTTTAAGTGATAAAGGAATTGGTGCGGCTCCTGATGGTGCTACTTTTGCCCTAAATGTTGCTAAATATTTTGTGGGTGAGAATAAAGGTAAATTCCATGTGCTTTCTAAGAATTTTGGTTTAACAGGATCTTCTCTGGAGCAAACTATGACGAAAGCCGGTCATACTTGGACAAAAGGGTTAAATATTCCCATTAATTTAGATACTTTTGCTCAATATGACGCTATTTTTATCGGTGGTGATCCGATAGATAATCAAGTCTTAATTGAATATGTGAAAAATGGTGGAAAAGTTTATCTTTGTGCAGGAACAGGTCAAGGAGGAGCGCAAGTAGAAGCAAATAATTGGAATACTTTTTTAGCTGCTTTTGGTTTACAATTCCAGGGAGCATACAACGGAATTAGTGGTAGTGTAGCAGTTAACAATGCTAATCATCTTCTCTTTGCAGGAGTCAAAACCCTTTATCAAAACAATGGTAATTCCATTACTGATTTACAACCTGATTCACCATTAAATCAGATTGTTCTCACTCATAATAGTGGACAAGGGTTAATAGCTACTGCTGAATTTATTAAACCAGCACCAGAACCAACACCACAACCAGCGCCACAACCAACACCAGAAGTTAAACCAGAACCAACATCGGAAAGCAAACCAGAAGTTAAACCAGAAGTTAAACCAGAAGTTAAACCAGAAGTTAAACCAG
>CAWUOF010000405.1:0-4511 GCA_963923765.1 uncultured bacterium
CTGAAATAGCCAAAAACGAAAGCGAAAATCGTTATCAGCAAATGTTTAATAAAAATGGAGCAGTACAATTAATAATAGATCCAGAATCAGGAAAAATAATAGATGCGAATCAAGCCGCAGCAAAATTTTATGGATGGGAGTTAACCACATTTAAGAATCTACATATTAGAGATATTAATATACTACCAGAAGAAGAAATTATGCTGCAAATGGCAAAAGCAGCAAAAGGCGATCGCAGCTACTTTTTATTTTTACATCGCCTAGCCAACGGAGAAATTAAAGATGTAGAAGTTTATGCCAGTCCCGTTGATGTACATAGTCATAGATTAGTTTATTTACTAATACATGACATTACCGATCGCAAACGCGCCCAAGAAGCATTAAGAGAAAGCGAAGCCAGGTTATGGATGGCGCTTAATGCTAGTAATATGGGTGTATGGGATTTAGATATAAAAACAGGTACAATCACCTGTTCTCAGGGGATGGAAACCCTATTTGGACAATCACCAGGAACAGTTATTAACAGTTATGAACACCTACTAAGTTTTCTGCATCCAGAAGATCAAAAAATCTTAGAACAAGAAATTAATAACGAAGTAAAACAAGGCAAAGAATATAACCTAGAATCTCGGATAATTTGGCCAGATAAAACCATACATTGGGTAGCAATTAAAGGCATTATTTTAAGCGATCGCAACGGCAAAGCCGAAAGAACTATTGCCACCATTAAAGACATAACCGATCGCAAAAAAGCCCAACAAGCATTACTTTTAAGCGAAGCCAGAGAAAGACAAAAAGCTCAACAACTAGAACAAACTCTGGAAGAATTAAAATGTACCCAAAGCTTAGTAATTCAAAACGAAAAAATGGTAAGTCTCGGTCAACTCGTCGCCGGAGTTGCCCACGAAATTAACAACCCGATTAACTTTATTTACGGCAATATCGCCCCTGCCAAGGAATACATCGAAAATTTATTAAATTTACTGCATCTTTATCAAGAAAATTATCCCCAGCCCATAGCAGTAATACAAGATACTATAGCAGACATTGATTTAGATTTCTTGGTGGAAGATTTACCACGAATTTTATCATCAATAGTAATGGGTGCCGAACGCATTCGCCAGATAGTATTATCTTTGCGAAACTTCTCCCGTCTCGATGAATCAGATAATAAATCAGTTAACATTCACGAAGGAATAGATAGCACACTGTTAATTTTGCAACATCGCTTAAAAGCACAAGGGGGAAACCCACCAATAACAATAGAAAAAGAATATGGAGAATTGCCATTAGTACAATGTTTTCCAGGGCAACTAAACCAAGTATTTATGAATTTGTTAGCCAATGCCATTGATGCTTTAGAAATGGGGCAAGGACTATGGGAAAATAACCCAGAAAATATTAATTTATTAGGGATAGATCATCAAGAATTACCTAAAATTGTTATTCATACTGAAGTATTAAATAACAACTGGGTAAAAATTCGTATTAGTGATAATGGCCCTGGGATAAAAGAAGAAATACGCCGCCGTATTTTCGATCCATTTTTTACTACTAAGCCTACAGGTAAAGGCACTGGGTTAGGGTTATCAATTAGCTATAAAATCATAGTAGAAAAACACCAAGGTAAACTATCTTGTGCTTCTACTCTTGGAGAAGGTACTGAGTTTGCGATCGAAATTCCTATTTCCCAGAAAAACACCTAATATTAGCAATATCCAAGTTGTAAGGCACGTACATAAAAAACCGTTGTTGCGCTGACTTCGCCTAAAAACTTATTGCGCTGACTTCGCCTCCGAAAATGCCTAAAAATCTTAGATATTTGCCTAGTTAAAATATTATTTTTTTAGTATCTAGGAAATATACATAGTGATACAAACATGAAATAATACCCTACTTACAATGGTGATGTTTTTCGCAGAATTATAATAAATTCCACACCTTCTTTTTGCATAAATTCTATTTCAAAAGGATAGGATAAATGGCGACGACAATATAAAATAAATTCCAGAAATTCGATTTGAGTCCAGACATGAAAATGAATACTAAAATTCATATCCATACGATATTGAATGCGTTTTTCTGCCTCAGCTTCCGGGAATTTTTCCACTACTTTTACCCATTCTTCAAAATGGGAACGCCGAGACCAATTTGCCCCTTTTTCCCAATCGCAAATTAAATGTTCTAGGGAAGTAAGAGGTCGATCGCGATCGAAAGTATAACGTTTATCTGGTACTGCTAAATATAAAATTCCCTCAGACTTCAAAACTCTCAGCCAATTTGACAAAGAAGTAATCGCATCTTCGCAATGTTCGATCGCATGATTAGCAATCACAAAATCTAACGAATCATCCGCAATAGAAAGCAACTTTTCCCCATCATCTATAATATCAACTTCCACTAGCGGCGAGTCTGCTAATCGCGGATATTGCTGTCTTAACTGTGCTACCGTCATTCTATCCAAATACTTAATTTTCACATTATCTGGTACTTCTAAAGGCGCATTTAAAGCACCTATTTCGATACCTTCTCCCACCAGATAACGAGCAGCTATACTGCGGCGAAGCTCATTTTTAGGAAATTCATTTTTTGCTACATTTTCTGTCGTTTTTTCTGCTAGATAAATTATCTGATTATCATTAGAATTATTCAAAATTTCTTGATTATTTCCAACCGTTTTATTTTCTATAATTTTACTTTTTAATTTAAACAGGTAACTAAAAAACAAGATGCCCTCCTAAAATAAAGAAAATAATCTATAGTCCCGCCTGAAAAAATTGGTACAATCAGCAGAGTAAATTTTGGGCAATACTCTGCTATTTATCATCTACTGTGAGATTTTATCAAAACTTCGGGTAAATTTAGTAAGAATTTAATAGCCCAGTAGTAATAGCCCAGTAGCAAAATCTCAAAATTTTAGATGGTCAAAATTTAAAATATCCAATTTACTAATATTTAGTAAAATCCAAAATTATGTTAATATTTTAATTATTTTTATAGGCCATAAAATAATGATCACTTCATCAACAGCACACACCATAATTCAAAAACAAAGGCAATTTTTTAGCACAGGCAAAACCAAAGATATAAATTTTCGGATTGAGCAACTAAAACTATTACAACAAACCATAATTAATAATGAAAGTGCTATTTATACAGCACTAAAAGCTGATTTACATAAACCCCAAGTAGAAGCCTATTTAAGTGAAATAGGACTTTGCCTAGAAGAAATTAAACACGCAATTAAAAATATAAAATCTTGGACAAAACCACAACCAATACTTACCCCCATCACCCAATTTTTATCAACAGCACAAATAAATATAGAACCCTTGGGAGTAGTATTAATAATTTCCCCTTGGAATTATCCCTTACAACTTTGTTTAGCACCTTTAGTGGGGGCGATCGCGGCGGGTAATTGTGTAATTTTAAAACCCTCAGAAATTGCGCCCCATACCTCCCGACTTTTAGCAGATATTATTCAAAAAACCTTCGATCGCGCCTATATTGCTGTTATAGAAGGTGGCATAGAAACCAGTCAAGAATTATTAGCAGAAAAATTTGACCATATTTTATTTACAGGTAGCACCAATGTAGGTAAAATAGTCATGGAAGCAGCCGCAAAAACCCTCACTCCAGTAACATTAGAATTAGGGGGAAAAAGCCCTACCATTGTTGATGCTGATGTACCAATAGAAACCACTGCCAGAAGAATAGTATGGGGAAAATTTCTCAATGCTGGTCAAAGTTGTATCGCCCCAGATTATCTATTAGTAAATAAAACCATTAAAACTGAATTATTAGCCGCGATCGCTAAATGTATTAAAGAATTTTATGGCGACAACCCATACAATAGTCAAGATTACGCCAGAATTATCAATCAAAAACAATTCGATCGCCTGACTAAACTATTACAAGAAGGCAAAATTATTATAGGGGGAGAAACTAATAGCAATGATTATTATATTTCCCCCACTGTAATAGATGAAATTTCCTGGAATGCAGCCATAATGCAAGAGGAAATATTCGGGCCGATTTTACCCATATTTACCTATACAGATATTACAGAAGCTATAGCCCGCGTTAACGAAAACCCCAAACCCCTAGCTGTTTACATTTTTTCCAGAAACCAACAAATTCAACAACAAATTTTACAAGAAACTGCCTCTGGAGGAGTTTGTATAAATGATACTTTATCTCATTTTGTAGTTTTAGATTTACCCTTTGGTGGCATAGGAACTAGTGGTATAGGTAGCTGTCATGGCAAAGCCAGTTTTGATACTTTTTCCCATCGGCGCAGCATCTTAAACAAATCATTTTTAGTAGATATAAAATTGCGATATGCACCTTATCAAGATAAACTAAAAATCCTGAAATGGTTGATAAGGTAAAGCCTGGTAGGGTTCGTCAGACCAAAATTTTAACGCAAGATAAATAAGTTAACTATCTGACGCATCCTACTGATAAGGTAAAGCCTGGTAGGGTGCGTCAGACCAAAATTTTAACGCAAG
>CAWUOF010000406.1:0-4467 GCA_963923765.1 uncultured bacterium
ATTCCCCCTGTTATAATCAGGCAAATAGTTTGAATAATCCATCTTAAATAAGCTTTTTGTCGAAATAAATTACCTTTAAATACAGCCCAAGTTTGAGTAGAGCCAATAAAAGACCAAAGTATAACCCACAGCCATTCTGCTGATTCTGGCCAAAATTTAATTAAAGGACGTCCTTCTAGGGCAGCATTGATAATTTGGCTAGTGATATTGGCATGAACAATTACACCAGGAACCCGTTTAGCATTTTTAGATAAATGACTACTGTAGGGTGTAAAAAATAGATCGTTGATGCTATTACTTGTTACTCCGATAAATACTATGCGATCGCGCACTAAATCTGGTGATATGCGGTTGTCTAATACATCACGCATTGATATGGTATAAAACCTATCTTCTGTACCTCTATAGTTTAATAATATTTGATAGCCGCCTACATCAGCGTTAATATAACCACCATCATTTTTTTGTAAAGGAGTAAATACGGCTTTACCTAATCCTAATTGATCTTTGTTAATTTTGGTGGGGGTGATATTTTCCCCTTTTAAATAGGTTAAAGCTAGTCTTAAAGCTAATCCTTGTTTAGTTACTCCTTGATCATTTCTGATGGTTAATAAAGCTCGTCGTACTTTACCATCTTCATCTAATACTAAATCGGCTAACCCTACTTGATTTAATTTTTTTATTGCCGATGGTGCTTCTACTGCTTCCCCGACTTCTTTTTCGACAACAAATAAATAGGGTGTTTCTTTAAAAAGATTCATTAATTCTTCATTGCCCTTAGTTGGTAAATCTCGATAAAGATCTATTCCGATCGCTCTAGGCTGATGTAGTTTAAGGTTTTCGAGCGCTTGAGCCAATATCCCATCGGGAATAGGCCATTGTCCGATGGTATTAATATCTTTTTCATCAATAGTGACAACAACTATCCGCGAGTCGGGGGCTTCTAGGGAACGCATCCGAAAAAATCGGTCGAGAGTAGCCCATTCTAAAAGCTGAAACCATCCTGTCGAACTAGCAGCAATTACCAATGCTGCTACTGTAGGTGCCACAATTAGCACCCCTCGCCATTGCCTCAATTGCTTTTTAAGCTTTGGCCACATGAATTATTGTCATCCAGAATTGACATCTTAGAAAATATTAAGGTGTGCAAATACGCACACCTTAGTCTTCTACTTATTATTATCGACGCAATTCTGATGGGAAAAGCAGAATAGTGCAAGGAACACGGAATATTATAGTAAAGGTTTGGTGGCGATCGCCCCTAAACCCACAGATGATAGTAAATCTTTCCAGTTATTTTCTAGCGTTTTATCATCTGGCCGTGTTTTTCTCAATTCAGCTAGAGTGCTGGCGGTATCAAACCATATTTTATTTTCACTATACAAGCCAGCTTGTTCTAAAGCAGAAGCTGTTGCTAACTGATTTTTTAAATTAGCAGTTAGTTCAATTCGTTTAATTGTTCCTTGTATGCCCAGGCTATCTGGTCTTAATCCTTGTTCTCCGATAGCGATAAAAGTCCACTGATAATTTTTACCAACTTCTAGCGCTACATTATTAGGAAGTTTAATCGCCATGACACCTTGATTAGCTGTCACTGATATTTTATCTTGGTAAACATTTTGATTGTTTTCATCTACCAATCTAAAAAATACCTGTTTTGTGCCAGAATTTTCTGGTATATACACCAAAAAAGTTGGTCTTTCTGATGTAGTTAACCCTTTCATACTAGCTGGCATCAAGGGAGTAAAACAACCGCCTGCGGATATTTCTTCACTACTACATCCATTTCCCCGTGATGCACCTCCAGCCGTATCCGATGGTTTTCCATCCCCTGGTGGATCGAAGTTAACATCAGCAAATACATTTTTAGAAATCAGTATATTATCTGTAGCTGTTTGTGCCCCTAATGGTTTTGCCAATCCCGCATTTAACACAACTTCGAGGGATAAAGCTACGCAAAATAGCGTAATACTTATAGGAGATTTTGCTCTAATCATTGTTTTTACCTTGGAACTGGGAACCTTATTTTAGTTTATTTTACTTTTTACTTTTTGTCTAATCATTTTATTGGGAAGATTAGGGAAATTATGTAAATTTTATGTAAAACATTTTTATTGATTTTAAAACCTTGGTAAATTTTTATTTAAAGGATATTTATAAGATCTATAACCTTGCTACAAATAGGTATTTGAGATTTCCGGATAGTTTTATAACCAATTTCCAACGAGAATAAAAGGTGCCCAGTAAAAAGGATGCTGAAATTGAGATTTTTGTAATAGCTTTAATTGGGCTTGACGTAAAGCTTCGGCTTTGGTAATACCAGGTTGGGTAAATTCTCGGTAAAATTCTGTCATTAGTATAGCAGTAGATTTATCTTTAACTGACCAAAGGGTGGCGAGGGTACTGCGAGCGCCCGATCGCACTGCTACTCCTGCTAATCCCAGGGCGGCGCGATTATCTCCGGCGGCTGTTTGACAAGCACTTAGTACTAATAGTTCGATCGGGTTATTTTCTCTGGCTTCGCGAGAACTTGTTGCGGCAAAACTACGGGATTTTAATATATCTTCAAAGTCTTTTACTTTGATTTTTTTATCCCAAGTCAAAATAAAAGTTTCTTCTGGATTTGAACTAAACTGACCATGAGTTGCTAAGTGAATTACTGGATAATTATTATATTTTAACTGATTTTGTAAATTTCCTTCGGTAAATTCTCGATTTAAAAATATCTGACTAGATAACTCCGTTGCAATTTCTTTGATTTCTTTTTCTACTCCTGGTAAAGCGGAAAATCCTTGTCTCGCTTCTGTTAATCCTGCGGTTAAAGCTTTGATTTTTTCTTGGGCTAAGGAACGTGCGGGTAATAATTGCAAACCCGGTGTTAAGGCGATGCTATATTGTTCTATTAAATATTGTTTACCATCATATAGTGCTGCCATTGGTAAATTTCGTAAAAAACCATCTAGTACAAAAACTATGGTTTTAATATTACTCGCTTTTAAATCTGCTTGAATGGGTTGAATTAACCAATTATAAACTGTTTGGGATAAATTTAAACGTTGTTGATTACCAAAAAATGGGTTTAAGGATTCTAGTAAATCGGTTAAAGTTTTTTCTACTTGTTTTTGGGGGATATTATTGGAATAGTGGCGTAGGGGTTTTCCTGGTAGGGAAACAATTACTTCTAAACGGTCTGATAAGATAATGGGATAAATTACCGCAGCTTTGGCATCTAGTTGATCTATTTGCTGGGGTTTAACGTTTAAGCAAGCTTCACGGAAAAAGTTATCTAATTCTGCTATTTGTAAGGCTTCTATTACTTGTCGTGCTGTTTTGAGGTTTTCTTGTGTGGGATTATATTCTAATAATAAACTAACTAATTCTCGATAAACTGGCTCGACACTTTGCCGAAAGGAAAATTGCACTTCGGAATTAATGGCAACTAAATCACTACGTAATGATTGCAGGGAGTTAACTGCTTCTTTGTAGGCGGCGATCGCGCCTGGAATATTGCCTTTTTGTTTGAGAATTTCTCCTAATTGTTCTTGCCATCTTGCGCTGATATCGGCGCTATTAATTCCATCGGCTAAAATTAAAGCTTGTTTAGTTAGTTTTTCCGCTTCTTCCCATTGTTGATTGGTTTTGTATAATTTACCTAAAGTTCCCAGGGCTTCTGATTCGGCTCTGGAGTCTTGTAATAGTCTTGCTTCTTGTACTGCTTTGGCTAATAAATTAGCGATGCTATTGCCTGCTATATGTCCTGTTTCTTTTAATTTTATTAAACTTTCTGTTAAATTTACTCGCTGATAAATAGTATTTCGACTGAGAGAAACTTTTTCTAGTTCTGCATATATAGTAGGCAAAAGTTCTAGGGCTTGTTGTGGTTTTTGGGTTTGTATTAATAAACTGGTTTGATTGAGTAAATTATCTATTTTTAACCTGGGATTTGTAGTAATTTTTTGGGAATTTTGATAGAATTCAAAAGCTTTATCAAATTGTTGTAATTCGCGATAATTATTTGCTAAAGAAAACAAAGTAGCGCTGGTATCTGTGGGTAAATTTAATTTCTGGGATATTTCTAAACTTTGTTGTAATAATTGTTGAGATTTTTTGATTTCTCCTACTGTTTGTAAAGCTATGCCTAAACTTCTTAATCCTGTCGCTTTTAACTGGGTATCGGGTTGATTTTGTAATTGTTGATTTATTTCTGCTAAGATATTTTTCGATCGCCGATATAGCCCTAAAGTTTGTAAGGCTTGAGTTTGATTAATTTTGCTACCTATTTTACCTGTTTCATCCTGTAAATTAGTATAAATTTTTTCGGCTGCTTCCCAACTTTCCAGGGCGTTTTCTGGTTGTCCCATTGCTAATTGAATACTGCCGCGAGTATTTAATGCTTTGGCTAAAATAGATGGATTTGGCTGGGTGTTTAATTGGGTGTTTAATTGGGTGTTTAATTGGGTGTTTAAT
>CAWUOF010000407.1:0-4466 GCA_963923765.1 uncultured bacterium
AAATAAATGCAAATTTTTGCCCTGCTTAACTGTTATTTACCAGAAATATAAATTAATTCCTAGTAACTACATTCCAAAATATTTCTTTTGATAGCAATTGTTTATTATCTAGCATTCTATTAATTTTATGGGCGGCTGCAAAACCGGAATTTAAAGCATTTTCTATGTTATTTCCCAAACACCAATCACCACAACAAGCTATAGGTAAAGGTTTAAAACTAAATAGACAATTTTTAGCTAAAATATGACTGGGAAAAGCATAACGCCAGCGATCGACTTGTAGCCACTCCGGAGTATTAAACCAACTATCTAAATACTCAGAAACATGATGTAATAACTCATTACCAGCAGGTATTAAATCATTAGAATCTAAATATTTTTCCGCAAAAGTAGAGGTACTGTGAATCACAAAAACAGGATATTCAGAATTATTCCTTTTACTGCTATCCCAACTTAACCAAGCTAATTTTTCATCTTGGGGAAAAACTACCGATCGCCATGCTATTTCTCTTTTAGCTAAATCTTCCTGTCTATCCTGGGAATATCCTGCAATAACACTAAGACAAGCAGCAAATTTAACCGATCGCAAATTACTAAGAAAATAATGAGGTAAACCTATTTCTGCCAAAGGTTCCACTAACATTAAAGCTTGAGGCGCAGGAATAGCAACAACAACAGCTTTAGATATTATATCAATCGGCGTTTTATCTTCAGAATTATTACCAGTGTTTTCTAAAAAAATATGCCATAAATTATCATCTTTTGGCATTATTTTTATGCTACGACGATTTAACCAAATATCTAACCCTTGGGACATAAACTTCGCGATCGCACTCATGCCCGTTGGTGGGATAAAATAAGGACACCAATTAGGTACACCAGCCAGTTGTAAATTACCAGGAGAATTAGCAGCATAAACGCGATCGCACCAAGGCACAATTAAGCCGCGATCGGATAAAATATGTACCAAACGACGTAAAAAATCATCCTTGGGTTCTAAAAATTTTGCCCCGCGATCGGCGCAAGTCCCATGTAGCCGACGAGTAGTAACTCTACCTCCCAAGCCACGAGACTTTTCCACAACTACCACTTTATACCCAGCATGACGCAACTGGCTTGCAACTGTCAGCCCCGCCATACCTGCACCAATTACAACTACATCAAACACGATTAATTCGATAAAATTTAAATAACTTGACAACCTTGACAAAATACTGAAGTTTTATATATCGGCTTCGATGCCAAATTTTTAACTAACAGCATAATCAGCTTACCGCAATTTACCGTTTTTTTCCTGTTCTCTAATAGATAAATTACCAAACCTGAGATATTAGATATCTCCTAACCTCAAAAATAAAATAAATTTGGTGATAACAAACATCTGATTTTGAATATGTTGCGGTTGATTCCCTGATTTTCAGAAATCTTGAGTAAACTAAAATTTAAGATTGGTAATTAGTCCCATTTGGGCTAAAAACCAATAATACCCGATCGGCAAAACTAGATATAAAATAAATTGAGAGTAGGAATAGAGGAGGTAGCAACTTGGACGAACTAAGAGCAGCCCTGGAACTGGCCACAGAAGAAGAATTACAGCAGCTTACAGATATTCTATTCTGCCGGCGTTTTAATCCCTTGGATTACCTACAAACTCCCCACCCTATAGATATTAAAAGCCGCGATCGCCAATCTTGGCTAGATGCCTTAGAAGAAAGATTTCGGTTTCTTGCTGCCGATGGTGTAACTGTATTACGGGGGCGTACAGGTGAAGTTACCTATCGTCAAGCCTTAATCCAAGTTTGCCATTATCTGAAAATACCCTATTCCCAAAAACTTTCCACTACTGATTTAGAAGCAGAAGTATTTCTTAATCTTTTAGGTAAAGCTTGGCAACAACTACCTGCATCAGAACAAGAAGTTTTGACCCTACGCATACAAAATAGTTTAGCAAAAAATAATTTATCAGAACCCTTGCCCCTGTCGGTACAAAAAAACCCCATCGGTTTATTAGTTAAAGGTGGTAGTGCTTTAGCAGTTAGTTCCCTCATTAGACCTATGATACTGCAACAAATTGCCCGTCAATTTGCTATCCAGTTTGCTAAATATCAAATGGCAAGGGAAGCCCTCACCCAAGGCGGGACAGTAGCCGCCGCCCAATTTCAAAATTATGTTACTTTACAAACAGCGCGGCATGGTATGGCTTTAACTGCCGCCCGTTATGGTGTCGTGCGAAGTGTTTTTTCTTTGCTTGGCCCCATGTTGTGGACTTGGTTTTTAGCTGATTTAGGTTGGCGGGCGATCGCCACTAATTATGCCCGTATTATTCCCACTATCTTTGCCCTCGCCCAAATACGCCTCACTCGCGCCGAATATTGGGAAATAGCTTAGAAAATTATGCAAAAAATCTTAGGATTAACTTTCATAACTACTGTGATGGTGGCATCATATCCTGTTAGTGCTAATCAATCTCTTTATATTGCTTATCCATCAGCTAATCATCAAACTACAGCTAATAAAATATTTTTATTAGGTACTGCATCACCAACAGGTGAAGTTTTTATCAACGGGCAAAAAATTAATCGTAGTCAAGATGGCCATTTTGCCCCTAGTTTTCCCTTGCAAATAGGCGAAAATATTTTTACTATTCGTTATCAAAATCAAGAAATAAAAATTAAAGTAACTAGGTTATCAAATCAAATAGCCGAAACCCCATTATTAGCTTTTGCTAAAGATTCTCTGACACCAACATCAGATATAAGTAAAATGCCAGGAGAATTAATTTGTTTTGGGGCGGTTGCGCCTAATAATGCAACAGTATCGGTAAATTTAAATGGGGAAAAAATCCCTTTATTACGCCAAAATACTATAATAAATTTACCGGAAAATTCGGCAGTTTTAACTAATAGTAATTTATCGGGAAATAATATCGATAATAAGTCGATCGCCAATTATCAAGGCTGTGCTAAAGCTAACACACCAGGAAATTTAGGACAACCTCAATTTCAATTAACTCTCAATGGACAAACTATTAGTCAAATTGGACCAGGAAAAATAAATATTCTTTCCCCAACTCAGCTAGAAGTAGCAGAAATAACTGCCGAAAATGGTACAGCCAGAAGTGGCCCTAGTACAGATTTTTCCCGCCTCACCCCTTTACCAAAAGGTAGCCAAGCATTAATTACCGGTCGTGAGGGAGAATGGTTAAAATTAGATTATGGTGCCTGGATAAAAAGCAGTGAAACCCGTATATTTCAAGCTGCTATCCCACCTCGATCGATTATTCGTGGTATTACTGCGCGTCAAATTCCAGGCGCAACGGAAATATTATTTTCCCTACAAATACCTGTTCCCATTAGTTTGCAACAAGGAACAAATACTTTTACTTTAAGTTTATATAATACTACAGCCCAAACCGATATTATTCGTTTTGATGATAATCCGTTAATTTCTCGGTTAGATTGGCAGCAGGTAACACCGGATAAGATAAACTATACTTTTAACCTAAAATCTCAGCAACAATGGGGTTATAAATTACGTTATCAGGGCAATACATTAATTTTAACTCTACGTCATCCCCCAAAAAATAATGGCAATAAACCCTTATCAGGAATTAAAATACTTATAGATCCAGGGCATGGCGGCCCAGAAGATGGGGGCGGTATCGGACCAACTGGTTATCGGGAGAAAAATGTTACACTAATATTATCAAAATTAGTGCGCGATCGCCTAATTGCTAAAGGTGCTACAGTTTACATGACAAGAGAACAAGATACAGATTTAGATCTACCTCCCCGTGTAGCAGCTATAAATAAACAAGAACCCACCCTAGCACTTTCTATTCATTATAACGCTTTACCTGATAATGGCGACGCTATGAATACTAAAGGAGTAGGCACATTTTGGTATCATCCCCAAGCCCATAGTTTAGCCGTATTTTTACATAATTATCTCGTGGAAAAATTAGGTCGCTCTTCCTATGGTGTATATTGGAATAATCTAGCATTAACTCGTCCTGCTATTGCGCCTTCTGTACTATTAGAACTTGGTTTTATGATAAATCCAGTCGAGTTTGAATGGATTACTAATCCTAAAGAACAACAAAAACTAGCAGATACTTTAGTAGATGGTATCACGGCATGGTTTGCTCAGGTAAAGTAAAAAATTTTTATGGTGTTTATTTTCACACATGAAGTTAGTATTATGCAATTAATCACTAGCCATAATAGAGACTTTTATATAATTAAAATTATCCACTCCAATTTTCACCACCGGGTAATTTAATCAATTCTTCATAGATGGCATCCCGTAAAGCATCTTTAGCTGGTAGGGTGCGTCAGACCAATATTTTCCCTAAAGATAACTAAGTTAACTATCTGACGCACCCGACAATTTTTAGGGTTTTTTGTTTATAAGCTGGTAGGGTGCGTCAGACCAATATTTTCCCTAAAGATAACTAAGTTAACTAT
>CAWUOF010000408.1:0-4461 GCA_963923765.1 uncultured bacterium
TTTTTCCTGAAGAATAAGCGCTAAAAGCGTAACAACTATATTTTTAATATTTGGTAATTGTTTTATTAAAAACAAGCGCAACATCAAGACATTAAAATAACAACAAAATTAGATAAAATATAGATAAAAAGATTAAACCTATTTAAAAATGTTAGATTTCTCCATATATTATAAATTTAATATTATGACCAAATTATGATAAAATAATGTACTCTTACAAACATTAATTTTTAGAAAACTATGGGCGAATCTAAACGTCGTCAAGTAGCACTTGGCGAAAAATATGGTCAAGAGCCAACTATTGCCTCTTGGTTGCCTTTTACGAAAACACAAGCTTCCCAGTTTGTTACATGGACTACTAAAGGAGCTTGGATTGGAATTGGACTGCTAGTAGCATGGTGGATAACTGTTCGCCTTATCGGGCCAAGCTTAGGCTGGTGGGAAGTTAATTGATATTGGGAATGGGGCATGGGGCATGGGGCATGGGAAATGTAGAATGTAGAATGTAGAATTTAGAATTGGGCATAGAATTTAGAATGGGGAATTGGGGCGCATTAGGAATATCGACTAACGACTAACGACTCCCAATGATGGGGAATATCAATAACGACTAACGACTCCCTTTCCCAATGCCTAATGCCCCATGCCCCATACCCCATGCCCTGAAAATCACAAAAAATTAAAATTTCTATACAAATCTTAATAAAATTCCCATCAATTCTAAATATTTTAGAAGAGTTTGCCACAAGTACTATTTTTGAGCGTTACATTTAAAACGTCCTTATTATTTTGGCAATTGTTTGCCAGAAACCTATAATTTCGGCCATTATCCGGAACAGCAAAACTCGATTCTGAATCGAGGTGACAAGGAATATAAACTTATTGTGTTCCGAGATACTTTGCGAAAAATAAGACTTAGTTAATTTTGATGGTAGGAGGTTAGCCGGAAATTACCAAGTATCTTTAGACCATGTTGGATTATTTCCCTACTGGTTCTAAAATCTTAAAAAAACATTAAAAAGTTATAACATTAGGTGTGGTCACTGGAGGAAAAAAAGTGTTTCTACGCTTGGCCGAACAACACCGACAATTTGTCCACGATTTAGTGATGAACCTCCAAGCTTTAGCGATCGTGCTAGAGCGTCGAGGCTACCTGGCTTCTTGCTATACCTGCGGTGGCCAGATGAATAGCGCATCATTTATGGTGAGCTTAGGAGATAATCATCTGATTCGGTTTTTGGTGTCAGATTACGGTATAACATGGACAGAAATGCGAGACGATCGAGAATTGATGAAGCTAGAAGGTGCTGAAGCTATATCTCAGTTGCAAGAACTAGCTAATCTTGTCAAATTTAAGATTAAACCCTCAGAATATATCTCTGGGTTGATGGCACAAACACAAGAAGAACATCTAGCACAAGTTAAAGTGTAGTCAATAATGAAATAGCCCTCTTGAAGCCGATTGTTAAAGTCTAGCAATAGCAAGATTGATTATTGTTGTTAGCTATAAAAAAGTTGCCCCGAAATGCTAGGGTAAATATGGGGCTATAAAGTTGTATGTCTTTTTTTACCCCAGAAGCTAGTTAAACCAGAAAAAAAGGGGAAATATTGGCAGCACTTTCCCAAAAAGGGAATAATAAGCCCGCACTAACAAGTGCAATCGGCTCTGCGAGAGGGAAATATTTAATCTTATGACTGCCTTGGAATCTGCTTGGCAACATCAGTTTGTTAAAACTAATAATATTCGCTTGCATTGCGTCACCCAAGGCCAGGGTGAATTAGTTTTACTTTTACATGGTTTTCCTGAATTTTGGTATTCTTGGCGCTATCAAATTCCTGTTTTAGCTCGCCATTTTAAGGTCGTGGTGCCGGATTTGCGGGGCTATAACGATTCGGATAAACCAAATGGTGGTTATGATTTAGATACGCTAACTGAGGATATTCGCGGGTTAATTTCTAGTTTGGGATATGTGCGCGCCCATATTGTCGGCCATGATTGGGGAGGCTCGATCGCTTGGCATTTAGCCCAGCAGTTTCCCGAATATCTAAATCGTTTAGCAATTTTAAATGCGCCTCATCCCCAGCAATTTTTGCAAGAATTATCTAGTAATGCAGATCAACTGCGGCGTAGTTGGTATGTTTTGTTGTTTCAAATTCCTGGACTGCCAGAATGGTTAATTCAGCAAAATTTAAAGGAATTTGTAAAAAACTTTTTCCAAGGAGAAGCTATTCGTAAAGCTGCTTTTACTGCTGAAAATACCAAGATATATCAAGAAGCTTTGGCTAAACCAGGTGTATTGGCAGCAGCAATTAGTTATTATCGCAATTTACTGGCTTCTGATAATTGGTGGCGTTTGTGGCAGCGAACTCCTAGACCTATAAATGTGCCTACTTTGGTATTGTGGGGAGAGGAAGATTCTTTGTTATCTCGTAAATTTACGGAAGGACTCGATCGCCTAATTGCCGCTCCTTTTCAACTTAAATTTATACCTCATTGCGGACACTGGATCCAACAAGAAGTACCGCAAACAGTTAATCGGGAATTACTGAAGTTTCTTCGCACCTCTGAGAGTTAGAATTACACATAGAGGGGTGTTAACCTTCAGGGGTTAGGAACATCGGCCATGTTTGGGTCATTTTTAATTATGGCTAACCTAATCTGAAGGTCTCTTCTCGTGGTTAACTTTCAATTGAAAATCTCCCGAGTTTTCAAACCTACGATGCAAGAACAAGTTAATTTATCTAAAAGCAATATTGAACAAGTTGTTGAGAGAATTTTTATATCTCACAGAATTACTCGCGCCGACCAAAAAATGTTTATGTCGGCGCTTTTATCTAAAGATTCTCTTAGTCCTGAAGATAGGCAAAAAATTGATAAAGTTTTTGATGGTTTGCGTCGAGGCTTGTTGCGAGTTGTAGATTAAATATTAGTATCAGAATCATTAACTTTGAAAACAGATACAATATTCACGCAGCAGGCGATCGCCTGCTTTTGTTTTTTGAATTGATTATGTATTATCTACATAAAATTATCAACCTACATCCTATAAAAAATAGGGCAGGAATTACCTACCCTAATGTATCATTACAAACACAAATTTTTAGAAACCCAGGGTATGGCAAAAAAATATTTATTCTTCTTCTTCATATTCATCATCTTCTTCATGCTCAACATGAGCCACTGAATTAGAAGAAACTAATGCGCCTGTTTCTAATTTTTGACGTACTTTCTCCTCAATTTCCTTAGTAAATGCAGGCTTCTCTTCCATGTACTTAATAGTATTATCTCGACCTTGAGCAATATTGTCACCATTGTAGCTATACCAAGCACCCTTGCGTATAACTACTCCAGTTTCTTCGGCAATATCCAAAATACAGCCAATTTTGGAAATACCTTTACCAAAGATAATATCAAACTCAGCTACACGGAAAGGAGGAGCAACTTTATTTTTAGATACTTTCACCTTAGCGCGAATGCCATATTCTCCATCTGTACCTTTTTTCAAAGTTTCTCGGCGTCGGATATCTAAACGTACCGAAGCATAAAACTTTAAAGCATTACCACCGGTGGTAACTTCCGAAGGCCCATAACTATTACCACCTATTTTTTGGCGTAATTGATTCAGGAATATTACGGTACAGCCAGATTTACCAATATTACCAGTAATTTTTCGTAAAGCTTGGCTCATTAGCCGTGCTTGGGAACCCATTTGGGCATCACCCATTTCTCCTTCTATTTCTGCACGGGGTACTAACGCCGCTACCGAGTCAACTATCACGATATCAACAGCAGTCGATCGCACCAATTGATCAACAATTTCTAAAGCCATTTCCCCAGTATCAGGCTGGGAAACTAATAAATTTTCAATATCAACTCCTAACTGTGCAGCATAAGTGGGGTCAAGAGCGTGTTCCGCATCCACAAAAGCCGCAATACCTCCCATTTTTTGCACTTCCGCCAAGGCATGAAGGGCTACAGTAGTTTTACCCGCACTTTCCGGGCCATAAATTTCGATTACTCGGCCCTTGGGCAAGCCACCGCCCAAAGCTAGATCTAAAGTCATTGCCCCAGTAGGGATAGTTTCCACCTTCATCCGGGTGGCATCCCCTAGTCGCATGATGGATCCTTTACCAAAATTCCGCTCGATTTGGCCAAGTACTGTTTTTAGGACTTTTTCTTTTTGGGACTGTTCATTTACTTGAGGTGGCATCCGCGTTATTCCCCCAGAATATATAGCAGCAGCTAGTTACCGTGCTGGCTTGTAGTCAAAATTTACTTTCGATCGTAGCAGGTTTAGACAAAGCTAGGGGAATTGACAACAATAAACACCATACTCTTAAACCAGAGTTGAAGAAATAGCCAACTATTTATCAGTAGGGTATTTTAGCCTCTGAAGTTAGTCAAAATTTACTCAAAACATAGCTAAAAAGTTAATAAAAATTAACAATTATGGGGCAGGG
>CAWUOF010000409.1:0-4456 GCA_963923765.1 uncultured bacterium
CTTAGATAAATTTTTGCGTTGGTTGTGTGCCAATATCAGCCTCAAGTTAGATTTAAAACCCATGTTAGATGATTATTGGGATGAGGATATTGGTAGCAAAGTTAGCTGTACGATATATTTAAAAATGCATATACTAAAGACCCTAAACACACCTTTAGTTTTAGCTTTAAATGAAGTAAATAAAATCTTTGAATATCCGCAAATAGCGCAAGATTTTTTCCCATTGTTGCGATCGTGGCATGAAGAAGCCAAACAAAATTAGATTTTAGAAAAATTACGATTAATAGTAGTACACTCCACAGAAATATATATTTCTTTAAATATCAATCAATCTCCTTTTAATGTCGGACTACCAATTAAATTACCAGAATTTACCTTAGAACAGGTACAAGATTTAGTACAACGCCATGAAGTAAACTTGACAGAAAAAGAAGTTAAACAATTAATGGCAATGATCGGAGGAAATCCCTATTTAGTACGCATAGCTTTATATTACTTATCTCAGGATAAAATAACCCTAGAGCGACTCTTAGAAACGGCACCTACCCTCACTGGAATTTATAGCGATATTTTAATAAAAAATCTCACAAATATCATCAAATATCCAGAATTAATCGCAGCATTTAAAGAAATGATAATGACTGACAACAACATACAATTAAAACCAATCATTGCCTATCAATTAGAAAGTATGTGATTGATAAAAATGCATGGTAATCAATGTATGGTATCCTGTGAATTATATCGCTTGTATTTTGTTGCTCAAAAATTAGACAAATATAATGATTTGTCAGAAATGGTTAGTTATTTGCAAAAAACCAATGAAGATTTATATCGTTTGTGCTATATAGATGAGCTAACCCAAATTAGTAATGACCGACAAATTAATCAGACATTAAAAGAATAATGGCAAAGATTAGCTCAGGAAAAAGAACCTTTAACAATAATTTATTGTGACTTAGACTATTTTAAATTTTATCATCAGGAATATAGCAAAGAAGCCGGAGATAATTGTTTACGAAAAATAGCCCAAGTTATTAAAAACGTAGCCAATGATAGTAAGTATATCGTTGGACGTTATGGCGGAGAATAATTTATGGTACTTATGCCCAAAACCCAAGTAGACCAGGCTGTTAAAATTGCCGAAGAAATTAGACAAAAGGATTTAAATGTACTACCATTGACATGACCAGAATAGGCAGCGAAAATATTACACCTAGTCAGTGGTATAAAGGAATAATAGCCGAATTATGGCAAGGATTAGAACTATTATAAAAAATTAATTTAAAAGCTTGGTGGCGTAGTCAAGAAGATGTTTTATTATTACAAAGTTTAAGTGATTTTATCGAAAAGATTACTAGCCAAGAATTATCTACCGAAAAAATTATTATATTTATAGATGAGATAGATAGTATTTTAAGTTTAAAATTTTATGTAGATGATTGGTTTACCTTAGATTTTGTTACAATCAAAGGGCAGTTAATCCAGCCTATAATAGGTTAACATTTGCAATTTTTGGAGTAGCAACTCCACCGAATTTAATAAAAGATAAAAAACGCACACCTTTTAATATTGGTACAGCCATAGAATTACAGGGATTTAAACTAGAGGAAATATGCCCCCTAGCCCAAGGATTAGCAACAAAAATATAAACTTATACATTAGTTGTAAAAGAAATATTAGAATGGACAAATGGGCAGCCATTTTTAACCCAAAAACTGTGTAAATTAGTAGCAAATTTAACAGAAAATATCAGAAATGAAAAATTGATAATACCAAGAGGAGAAGAAAGTTTATGGGTAGAAAATATAGTAATACAACATATTATTAAAGATTGGGAAGCTAAAGATGAGCCAGAACATTTAAGAACTATACGCGATCGCTTCAATTACAATCAACAACGCCAAGGCAGACTTTTAGGAATTTATCAACAAATCTTACAAAGGGAAAAAATAACCGCCATAGCAAAGAACATACGGAATTAATATTATCAGGATTAGTAGTAAAACAGCAAGGGAATTTACAATTAAAAAATCAAATTTACGCCCAGGTATTTAATCTCAACTGGGTAGCATCAGAATTAGGAGAATTGCGACCTTATTCCCAAGCCTTTAATGCCTGGATAGCATCAGAAAAAACCGATGAATCACGATTATTAAGAGGACAATCCTTAAAAGACGCGCAAATCTGGTCCCAAGGAAAAAGTTTAAGTGACTTAGATTATCAATTTTTAGCCGCATCAGCAGAATGGGATACAAAAGAAGTAAAAATATTTTTGGAAGCAGAAAAAGCTCAAGCTATTGAAGCACAATTAGTAGAATAAAGGCAAAAAGCCCAATTACAAAGATTATTTTTAGGTGTCATCAGTATCGCATTTCTGGTAGCTTCCAGCTTAGGATTATTCGCATTTAACCAATACAGAAAAGCCCGAATTAGTGAAATCAAGGCATTAGCATCATCTTCGGAAAGTCGGTTTTCTTCCCATCGTGAATTAGACGCGATGATTACCGCAATTAAAGCCAAACGCAAATTAAAAGGTTTAGGCGATGTAGATAAGGAAATCAAGGAAAAAGTAGAAAAAACGTTGAAAAAAACGGTTTATAACAATAACGAATTTAACCGTTTAATCGGTCATCAAAGTCTCGTGATAGGTGTGGCTATTAGTCCAGACCAGCTATTAATTGCCACTGCAAGTATAGATCTTTAACAGCAGAAGAAAAAGAAAAATTTGCGCCCTTATGTCCTGATTTTGTCGTGGAATTACGCTCAAAAATCGATTCCTTAGAAAAATTACAAGGAAAAATGCAACAATATATAGACAATGGCGCAAAATTAGGATTTTTACTAGACAGACAAAATCAGCGGATCGAAATTTATCGCCCTAATCAAACCGTAGAAATTCTTGATTCTCCCCAATTTTTATCGGGAGAAGATATATTACCTGGATTTGTATTAGATTTACAAAATATTCTCTAAATTCTTAGCCAGCCAATAAATTTAAGTTAATTACTTTTGGGGAGATGATGTTCATATAGCAATTATTTTTAATTATTTTTAATTATTTTTAATTTAAATTTTTATTGCCAATCTCAAAAAAATCTATAATTATATTAACTTCTTTCTGAATTTTATCTTTGCTCACATAGTCATAAGTGGAAAATTCAGTTAAATGTAAATGCTTGCCAGAAGCCAATACTAAGCTAATTCGATAACATTGTCCATATCTTGTCCTTGTTTCTTGTACTTCTACATTAATAATATCTACTAAAGGATGCTCAATTTTTCTTTTCAAAATCAACCAATTTCTAGTTTTAATCAGTACACCATGATTTTTATCAAAACAACAGGTAATAACTTCACTCCAAAATCCTAAAGTAATTATAACATAAATTAACCCTACAC
This sequence comes from uncultured bacterium, assembly GCA_963923765.1. Lineage (GTDB taxonomy): Bacteria > Cyanobacteriota > Cyanobacteriia > Cyanobacteriales > CAWUOF01 > CAWUOF01. Next base: position 3,403 of record CAWUOF010000409.1, read on the forward strand.
AAATAAACCAGCCTATCCATTCCGCTTTACCCTCTTGCACTTTTAGATAAGGTTGATTTTTATCTTTTATAAAATCATTAATTTCCGCAATAATAGCTTTTAATTCAAAAGCTTTAATATTAGGATGATAAGTTAATAAAATCGGAAAATATTGTTCACCTTCAGTAGTAATTAATATAACTCTTTGTTTCTCTGTGCTATTATTTTTAATTAGATCAATTTTTGCTCTTTGCAATTTATCTAAATCAATATTTTTTATTTGATAAAATAATAAAAAAGATGTTTTTAATTGACAATTTCCTTGATTTTTTTCTATTCTTTCACAACTAAAGGTATTCGTTTTACTTAAGGGCAGAAAAAAAATCAAATTAATTGGTAATCCGATAAAAATAAAAAATAGCCCGCTTATCCATATACCCCAAGGACGAAATCTTAAGCTTAATCTAGTTGGTGTTTGTTCTAAAATTTCCATAATTTAATTACTTTATAAACTTGTAATTATGTTATGATAATAATAGATATGTTGCAAAACCGAAATAAAATCAATTATAACTAAGAAATCATCCCAAATTTTTACTATTGCCTGTTCCCTATTTTCTGAAGGTTGTACAGATATCTAATATTAATCTAATTTCATTAATTACTCTATTTATTTAAATTCTCCGTAAATTTCCGTAAAATTTTATAAATTACCCTTGGGTTTTCCCCTAAAAAATCCCAAAAAATAAAATACTAAATTCCGTGAAACTGCCCTTGCATTGTGATAATTTTTTTGTATATAACAATAATTATCATATCTTACCCAATCCCATTACTATTCATACAGGCTAAAGTAAAGATTTGTTAAAATTAATGTAAAGATAAGATAAATTGACTTTATACAATTAATTCCTAAATTATAATAAATATTTAAGGGAATAAATAAAATAGTTGACATCAGGAAAATCCTTATGACACAAACCATCAGAGTAGCAGAACGGCTGGTCAATTTAGGTAATATTTTTGGTATCAATGTAGAGAAATTAGGGCAACGATTAGAAGCGGAGAATGCTTT
>CAWUOF010000410.1:0-4430 GCA_963923765.1 uncultured bacterium
ATATATAAAAACTGAAACAAAGTGGAAACTTTGGGGTAGGAATTACCGTTTCCACTTGTGGAGAATATATGCGCTTACAAGAGATTGTAAGCGCGCTATTAAAGTAATATGGCATAAATTTGCCTAATTTAGCAATATAGTTTAGCGAATATTGCTATCTCAGTTAGAATTATTAAGTTGGGCAGATTGGAAAAATTCTTTGCGGCCACTGCCTCGATGTTCAGGATTATCATCTTTTGGTTCTTTATCTACTTCAGAAATAGGTTTTAATTGGCTAAATAGCTGACGACCACTCCCGATTGGAGGTCTTTTATCGCCTTCTTGTCCAACTTGAACGGCTGCAATTTTTTCAATAGAATTATTTTCTAAAGAACCGGTGGAAAAATGACCTGCTCCTTTGGAATTAACTGCAAAGGTAACTAAAATCAAACTGGTCAAAATTACAGAGGTTTGTGTACGCATGGGAAGTATTTCTTTGGTTTTTGTTTCTACTTCCTTTTACTGAGGTTTTATTGGTAAACAGGATAAAACCAAAAAAAATCTCCCATCTTTTTAGAAAGATAGGAGATAAAATTTTCGCCAAAATCTGAAATACAGGATATACAAAGCTTTATCTAGTTTAGAGGCAATAAAAATATTACAAGGCTGTTGATGTAATTTTATCTACAAGCAGCCAATTACCAGATAAATTAATACGACCATAAACAGCGATCGAATGTTCCGAGGGATAATTTTCTAATAATCTATTTATCTCTGGTTGTAAAGTTACTACTTTTAGTGTAGAGATATCTAAACCAAAGGTATAGTTAATAGTTATGGTGTAATCTTGTTTACCATAACGATGAAAAATTCCTGTAAATTGTTCCCGATCGCCTAAAATATTAATATATTTTTGTTCCTGACTATTTATTGCGGAATTAATCGGGCAGTAACCATCTTGAGGATAATTCTCTGGATAATTTAAATAATACCGTTGCCATTCCACCCAATCCGGACGATCGGGAGTTAAATTAAACAAAGGAATAATAGCTGCTGGTGCGATTGGTTCGGTTATCAAAGCTTCTTGGAGGAATCTAATAGGTAAATCTCGCGGTTGACATTGCCTTTCTATACATAAAGATGCTGCCATTCCTGCGGCTTGACCTATAGATAAAACGAGAGGTTGTAAACGAGTTGCACCATTAGCAATATGGGAAACAGAAATATTTTTATCAGCCACTAATAAACCATCAATTACAGCAGGAACTAAACAACCATAAGGAATAGAAAAAGGTGTGCCAGTCCAGCGTCCACCCCAACGTATAGATTTAGATTGGAGAGGAATGCGAAAATTAGTGTAATGGTGGTCATTAGCATAATTACCAACGGCGATCGCGCTTACTTGCCCATCCCACATTGGTAAACTCGCTACCTGACCCCCAGGTACAGGTAAAATATCTTGTTCTTGAACAGTTACTACACCTTGCAAACGGCGACTTTCCCGATAATAGGGATGTAAAGCCAAACTAGAAGCTAAATCTGGCTGTGGTATATAGCTAGAAGTCTTATTTATGATGGGAGAAGGAAAAATATTAGCTGCCAAACCATAACGACGACCCAAATTAGTTTGGATAAAACGAGCAAAACTTTGGGAATGCCAAAAACATTCTTGTAAAAATTGCGATCGTTCCGACTCAGAAGCAATTAACCGCCCCACACCAGTATCATAATCATTACCCTTTTGGGGCCAATTAATCATTAATAAATTTCCTGGCAACCTACCATAATTCAGAAATTTATCTGGCCCATAACCATCCCAAGCACCCAAAAAGCGATCGGGGTTATCCCCAGGTGGCGCGGGAATTTCTGGGGCAACACCATCAGGCCCAAAATCCTGCATAATTACCACCCAAGTAGGCGCTTGCACTGGATATTTCTGCATTAAGTCATCAATAACCACCGGGGCACTAGGTTCGCCCCATTCCGCCTGTAATTCCCAGCCCCAGCGATCGGGTACATTCCCCAAAGCTAATAAATCACCTAATTCTGTGGCATCTACAGTTATTTGGGCTTTAACCGTAAAATCAGCAAACCTAACCCCAGTAACACAATTACCCTCGCGCAACACTTCCAAGGGCACGTGCCCCACAATCCAATGTAAATTAGGTAACTCCTTTACCCAATCAGCAAAAATTTCGGCCCCTACACGGGGGTCAAAATCAAAAAAACTTACCCAACCATGATCTAAACCTGTGGGGTGTCGTCGTTGCAATTCCCGCAAAAACGCCCCCCAAATACCAGTTTGAAATGCGGCTAACTCATTACCATCTGGGGCAGATACTCCGGCGGCAGTTAACATTCCTCCCAACCAGGGAAACTCTGTCACTAAAATAGTTTTTACTCCCCTTCTTGCTGCTTGAATAGCTGCCGCAGTCCCACCAGTACCACCACCGACTACTAAAACATCAGTATTAATTAATTCATTACTCATATTTTATTTTTTCCTCATTGCATATTTTGATTAAAATGCATTATGAAGAATCCACTGTAAAACATAAATCCCGTTATGAAAGCACAGGTATTTAGAGGCGTTAATCAATTAAGTTATGAAGAAGTTCCCGTCCCCAACTTAGCCCCAGATGAAGTGCTGGTACAGGTGCGGGTTGTCGGGCTGTGTCAGTCTGATATTAAAAAAATTTGTTATCCTCTCTACGAACCCCCCCGCATTTTTGGTCACGAAACGGCTGGGGTAATTTCTGCTGTGGGGGAAGAAGTTTCTCAGTGGAAAGTGGGACAGCGAGTGGTGGTTATGCATCATATTCCTTGTATGCATTGCGCCTATTGTCTGAGTGAAAATTTCTCTATGTGCGAAACTTATAAAAATATCACTACTACGGCTGGTTTTGCGCCTAGTGGTGGTGGTTTTGCTGAATATGTTAAGGTGCCAGGGCATATTGTTCGTAATGGTGGTTTAATTGCTATTCCTGATGGAGTAACTTTTGAACAAGCTAGTTTTGTTGAACCTACTAATTGTTGTTTAAAGGCGGTTAAAAAGGCTCAAATTGCTCCTGGACAAACGGTTTTAATTACTGGTGCAGGTCCGATCGGGTTAATGTTTGTCATGCTGGTAAAGTTATTCGGTGCTAAGGCAATAGCTACTGATTTAATTCCGTCTCGCATTGAAAAAGCTTTACAAGTTGGGGCGGATGCGGCTTTTGATGCTCGTGATGCTAATTTATCTGCTAAGATAGGTGAGCTTACAGAGGGGATGGGAGTAGATGTTAGTTTGCTGGCTGTTCCTAGTGATAAGGCTTTTTTCCAGGCTTTAGAATGTACTCGCAAGGGTGGTAAAATTTTGTTTTTTGCTGAGTTTCCCGATGAGGTGAATATTCCCATTAATCCTAATGTTTTGTATCGCCGGGAAGTGGATTTGATGGGTAGTTATAGTTCTTCCTATCGGTTGCAAGGTTTAAGCGCTGATATTGTGTTTAATAAGCGTATTGATGTGGATGCTTTGATTAGCGATCGCCTGCCTTTAGCTGAGTTAGGCAATGCTGTAAAACGTGCCATTGCTCCTACTCCAGAAACTTACAAAATATTGCTTTATCCATAGGTTGTTTATTGATAATTGCTAATATTTAATAATGCTGAATACATATTAATTATTAGCAATTATTTGGGGATAAAATTAATAGGAAAAAATGATAAATATTCATCCAACAAGACAACGTGAATTAAAAAAATTACTGGAAAAATTAGGACTGGATGAAAAAGCGCCAGTGAGATTAGATTTATTAGATTTAGCTTTAACTCATCGCACTTTTTCTGCTCAGACAAATTATGAACAATTAGAATTTGTGGGAGATGCAGTGGTGCGATTGGCGGCAGCAGAATTTTTATTAGAAAAATATCCTAATTTGAGTGTAGGGGATTTTGGCGCAATTCGATCGGTTTTAGTTAGCGATCGTATTCTTGCTCAACTTGCTAGATGTTATGGCTTAGATAGATATTTATTAGTTTCTCCTAGTGCCGCAGGTGACAAAGCTGGCAAAGAGTCGCGCCTTGCTGATGCCTTTGAAGCTATTTTAGCTGTACTTTATTTAAGTACAAATAATTTAAAATTAGTTCGCCCTTGGTTAGATATTCATTTTCAAGAATTATCTATAGAAATTTGTAAAGATCCAGCCCGTCTTAATTATAAGGATGCGCTGCAAGAATTAACCCAAGCTCATTATAAAGCTTTACCGGAATATCGTGTCACCGAAACTAATCCTATACATGGACATGAAGAGCGTTTTACTGCGGAAGTTTGGCTACAAGGCAAAAATTTAGGTGAAGGAAAAGGTAGTTCAAAAAAAGCTGCTGAACAAGCTGCCGCCCAGATTGCTTTTTTATATCTTAAGGGATAGGGGCAGGGGGGGCAGGCTGTCTCTTATACACATCTGACGCTG
>CAWUOF010000411.1:0-4425 GCA_963923765.1 uncultured bacterium
TTTAAAATCAACTAGATTTTTGTAATAATTATCCTATTATGTTTCAAGCAACTCGCCGCCGTTTAGCGTTATGGTACACTATTGTCACAGCAGTATTATTACTATTATTTGCTAGTGGAATGTATATTTATGTACGTAGCACTTTAATAGAAAGAGTAGATGACACCCTCAATCATGTAGTAGAAGTAGTATCACGTTCCTTAGTTATTGAACCTGTAGATACTAATCATACTTTATTTCGAGTTAATGTTGAGGCAAGTTTTCGCAATAATGAAAACACGGTAGATGATGACCATATAGATTTAGAATGGTTTAGCCCCAATGGGGAAATATTATGGTCTACTTTTTTTGCACCTTTAGATATTCCTTTACGTCCAAATTTATCAGGTTCAACGGTGCGTTTAGGTGATGGTCAACTTTTACGCCAAGTAACAGAAAGAGTAGAAATTAAACGCCAAGTATTAGGTTATTTACGAGTTAGTCATCCCTGGTTTGAAGTAACTAAACCTATCCGGCAGTTAATGTTAGATTTAACTTTAGGGATAGGAATAATGGTAATAGGAGTAGGCGCGATCGGCTGGTTATTATCTGAATTGGCAATGAAACCCATTCGAGAGTCTTATCAACGTTTAAAACAGTTTACTTCCGATGCTTCCCACGAATTACGAAACCCGATCGCTACTATTCAAACTAATGTGCAAGCTTCTTTAGCCGATCCAGATTTAGATCCCCATATCCAAAGACAACAATTACAAGTAATAGAAAGATTAACTCGCCGCTTAGGTAGATTAGTTGATGATTTATTATTTTTAGCTAGACAAGATAGCGGTATAGTACCTTTACGTTTTATCGATGTTCCTGTTGATGCTTTACTCATGGAAGTAATTGAGGAACAACAAACGATCGCTTCTGAAAAAAATATTCATATATCCCTTGATATTGGAGAAACTGTTATTACTAATGATAATAATTTTACTATCCAAGGAGATTGGGATAAATTAGCCCGTTTATTTACTAATATTGTCAGTAATTCTGTGCAATATACACCCATAGCTGGTAAAATAAATGTCGAATTACAACGCTTAGGTAAATCCAATACACCTTATTTACAAATTAAAATTAGTGATACAGGTATTGGTATTCCCGAAGAGGCTTTACCTCGTCTTTTTGACCGCTTTTATCGTATAGATCCTGCCCGCACTCACGAAGGCGATCGCTTTCTGGGCAACACATCTACAGGATCGGGTTTAGGTTTAGCTATTGCCCAGGCAATAGTCGAAAATCATCATGGTAGTATTAAAATTGAAAGTCAAGTTAACCAGGGTACTACTGTTACTATTACTTTACCTGTCGCTACAGAATAATATTTTATATTAATAAACAACATAATTACCTAATTAGCGTAGGTTAAATCTAGTGAAACCCAACATCAAAAAATCATAAATAACCATTTTCCGCTAAAAAATCGGTGGAAATATCTTCTAATTGCTGATAATTTGCTGGAGAATTATTAATTTCCCATTCCTTAAATGTAGTAGAATTATTAAAACCATGACTAACAAATTTAGAAACATATTTCCCTAAAATATCAGCTTCTATATTTACCAAACTACCAGATTTTAAATATTTCAAATTAGTTTCAGCAAAACTATGGGGAATAACAGCAACTTTAAACCAATTACCAGCCCGATCGCACTCTGCCACTGTTAAACTAACACCATTAACAGCTATACTACCCTTGGGTACAATATAAGGTGCTATTTTTTCTTGCCAACTACTAACTAAAGTTTCTGGGCTAGTAAAAGTCATTTCCCAAGAATTAGCCGTTATCACAGAATCTTTTAAACACCCTATCCCATCTATATGTCCAGTTACAAAATGCCCGCCTAATTTACTACCTACTCGTAGAGAAGTTTCTAAATTAACATAGATATTTTCTCGATCGGGCTGCCCTAAAGTAGTCCGCCCTAAAGTCTCTGGTGAAGCGGCAGCTAAAAACCCTTGAGATAATATTTTTACAGCAGTTAAACATATACCATCCACTGCCACACTATCCCCTATGGCCAAATCTTGGAAAATTAAATTGACATGATCATTTAAACAGGATATTTGTAAATATCCTTCCCCCATTGGTTCGATCGTCCCTAATGCCTGAATTAATCCTGTAAACATGAAAATATTACTACTAAAATTTAACTAAATTTTGATGGTTTTTATGTAACTTATATGCTATTTATTATAATTCCTTTTCTCAATACATAATTTTACAATAGTAACAAAAATTTTAAATTTTTACTATCCTAAAATATGTTATCTATAATAGCTTAAACTAATTATAGCAAACTAACCGCAATTAACCTGGCCATATTTTGGCCTATGTAATAACTTATTGCTATAGCGGTAAGATAGAGTAAAAAAGATAATGGTAATTTTCGGCAGCGTTTTCAGCCTTCATCGATGTACCAAAAAACGGGCAAAATTATAGATAAAGGGAAGCGGTGTTTTTGCCGCGCTGTCCTGCTGGCCATAAAGAATGGATGGGGTAAGATGTAAAATGATTGAGATGAAAGTCGCCGGAATTGCGCTAGATGCAGCCACGCGAAGTCCGATCGTGCTTTTAAAAGATGCTGGGGATCGTAGGGCGTTACCTATTTATATAGGTCAGGATCAGGCAAAAGCTATTATTAGTGCCCTGGAAAATCAAGCCCCTCCCCGACCCTTGACCCACGATTTGATTAACAATATTTTAGAAGCTTGGGATTTAATTCTGGATAAGGTGATTATTCATTCTCTCCAGGATAATACGTTTTATGCAGTACTTATAGTTAAACAAGGTGAAGTCAAAAAAGAAATAGATGCCCGTCCAAGTGATGCGATCGCCATCGCCTTACGCACAAATGCACCAATTTGGGTAATGGAAGAAGTTATAGCTGATGCTTCTATACCTGTCGATCGAGAAGCAGATGAAGCTGATAGAAAAGCTTTTCGGGATTTTCTGTCTAAACTACGCCCAGAAGATTTTACCCAAAGAGGAGGCGCAACTAATGGCGAATAAACTATAACTATTAATAACTAAAGCCTAGTTAATCTTTATAATAACTGATAATTAGTTATTAATAATTCTATCAAACTTTTAGGAATAACATCAGGAGAAAAGATAATAGCTAAAAATGCATTATCGACGCTTTGGCAAAACTAATCTGTTACTGTCGGTTTTTTCCTTGGGAACTATGCGCTATTTGGCTTCTCAAGAAAATGCCCAATTGACTATAGAAACCGCTATTAGCTTAGGTATTAATCACCTAGAAACTGCTAAAGGTTATGGCAAAAGTGAGGAATATTTAGGTAATACTATCTCGGCTGGGTTATCAAAATTACGCGATAAAATCTATATTACTAGCAAAATTCCTCCTGTAGCTGATGCTGCTGTCATGGATCGTTATATTGATGAATCTTTAAACAAATTACAAGTTAGTTATCTCGATAGTTTAGCGATTCATGGCTTAAATACCTGGGAACATTTAGAATGTATTTTAGCTAATAATGGCTGTATGCAAGCCATTCACAAAGCTATTGCTGATGGAAGATTACGTCATATTGGCTTTTCTAGTCATGGACAGTTAGATTTAATTTTAGCCGCAATCAATACCGATTTGTTTGAATTTATTAGCCTGCATTATTATTATTTTTTTCAACGCAATGCTAAGGCGATCGACTTAGCTGCACAAAAAGATCTGGGAATTTTCATTATTTCTCCAGCAGATAAAGGCGGTCGTCTTTATACACCACCACCTCTGCTGGAGAAGTTATGTTATCCCTTTTCACCTTTGGAATTAACCTATCGCTTTTTATTAAGTGATACCAGAATTTCTACCCTTAGTGTAGGGCCTGCTAATCCAAATGAACTGATTTTACCCCTAAAAGTAGCTGATAGTAATTATCCCTTAACTTCCGCAGAAATAGCAGCTTTTAATCGTTTAGAAACTCAGCAAAAATCTGCTCTGCTTACTGATAAATGTTCTCAGTGTTATGCTTGTTTACCTTGTCCAGAAAATATTAATATTCCTGAAATATTGCGCCTCCGAAATTTGGCGATCGCCTACGATATGCAAGATTATGCTAAATATCGTTATGGAATGTTAGAAAATGCTGGCCATTGGTTTTGGGGAAATAAAGCTAATCGATGTAATGAATGCGGCGACTGTCTCCCGCGTTGTCCAGAAAATTTAGATATTCCTACTCTTCTTCAAGATTCCCATCAACGCTTAGGCGATCGCACCACCAGAAGACTTTGGGGTTAATTTCGCCAATTACTTGTATTGAAAATTAATAAAACTTCAAATAACTTTATAGTTATAAAATTATGATAAATCAGACTTTACTTTTGACAGATAATATGTAATTATAAAGTGAATTTTGCATTTA
>CAWUOF010000412.1:0-4418 GCA_963923765.1 uncultured bacterium
AAACAACTACCGAGAGACAATCGGAAAGTAACGCTTGGGGACAGAATGACAGAAGTTCTAAAGATGGTAACATCAAAGAACAAGTCGTCTGGATGAAACAAGAATCCTGCCTATTGAATTAAGGAGCGATCGCGATTTAATATTATGGGTAGGAATGTCAAAAATAAAATTGCTCTTTGTGCAGTGGCAAGTGTTGGGCAAAAGATTTTGCAGAAACTTTTTTTAAAAGATAAGCGGTGTTTTGCAAGTTGGCAAATCGCCAAACGTTAATCGACATAATATTTTATTATGTCGGTTCAATCTATGTCCAATACTTGATCAGGTTAAGGTTTGCAAGTGAAGTAATTTAGAATTACAGTCTGGAGGTATCTTCCATGTCCATTCGTTTATATGTAGGAAATCTGCCAAAAGAAATCGATCGTCAAGAATTGGCAGCAGTTTTTGCCCAAGAAGGTGAAACTATTTCCACCAAAGTGATTACCGATCGCAAAACAGGCAAATGTCGTGGCTTTGGTTTTGTGACAGTAAAAACAGATGAACAAGCCGATCAAATTATTGAAAAATATAACGGCTTCATGTTCAAAGAAAACGCCCTAAAAATTGAAAAAGCCTTACCTCGGTCTAAAGGCAATAAAGGGGAAGAAGAAGCAGCGCCCAAAACCGCAAATAATCAAACATCAGATCGACCAGCGGCAGCCAGCCATAGCACTCCCTCTCCACAAGGTGGCGGTTCTTCTGGGGGTGGTCGTCGTAAGAGTGGCAAAAAATCTAAACAACATAGCACTCATAGCGCCAATACTGAACCCGAAGCAATTCAACCAGATCCACGTTGGGCGCACGAATTGGCACAACTTAAACAAATGTTACAAGCTCAAGCTGCCAATCCTTAATCTGAGAATGTATAGCTAATAGCTAATAACTAATTATGTCCTATATTTTCTATGATAATTCTAAAATCAGGATAGCATCTGTATTTTGAATATTAAATAGATTAATTGTCATTATTAGTAATTAGCCATTAGCAACCAGATAGCGGCTTAGATAAAATTTAAACGACACCATTAGTAGATACATCCAGTAAGGGCACTTGCAACCAATCCTGGAGATAAGCTCTGAGGTGTTGTGCAAAGATTGGTCGTTGGCTAAATTTCTCAGTGCGAACTGGCTTGCGCTGTTCATCTAAAACCCAACCATAGTCACTACTCAAGCGCAATTTACCCTGCCAGTCTGCCACTGAAACAACTAGCTGTTTGGCAGGGCTATTGTCATATTCGTGAACGATAAAAACATAATTGAAATTATTTTGGCTGGCCGCCGCCACTGTGGAAGGCTGGCCACAATTTTTTTCCAGGCTCGATCGCACTTGTGCCATTAAATTCTGGTCATCAATATCTTCTAAAATTCTGACCGCTAAAGTTAGGGCAAAATAAAATTCTTCTACAGGTACAAATTCAAGTTTCATGGTAGATTTGGGATGGTAAATGTCAGGATACAAGAATAATTTTCTATTATTTATTTTATCAAACAATCTCTAAAATAATTACTTAATAAAATTGAATTTTAATATATTAAAATTACATACAATACCACCTAAATTATCATTAAAAATATTAGATTGATTGGGAAAATATTAATCATATATAGGGGGGAACCAGATATTTGTTATCCTTGATTACTTAAAAATAGAAAAACTAATCACATGAAACGCAATAGCCAGAAAGTTAAGATTATTAAACTTTTGATTATTTCATTACCTTAATGAGCAGCTATACCCAATTTCGACTTTTTTATATAAAAAAGTGAATTGTGAAAAAGTAGATCCACAATTCACTTTTTTACTAAATTGCCTGGGGCTGCTATAGCACCTGGGCGCGTAACCAAGCCACAGGCAAAGACAGCAGCTTACGAGAGTTAGGAACGAAAGCTCGCTGCCGAAAAACATCATAAGCATTGCGTTCGATAACATCGAGAATCTGGCTGTAAAGCATGAGAGCCGTCCAAACAGGCCATCGAGCATCTTGATTGAGAGCACTAATGCCTTGTTCTGCCTCGATATAAAATTTACGAGCGCGTTGAATTTGAAAGCGCATTAACTCGCGCCAACGGTCATCGACAACGCCATTAAATAAATCTTGCTCAGTATAGTTAAACAGAGCTAAATCTTCCAAAGGCAGATAGATACGACCTCGGCGGGCATCTTCACCAACATCTCGCAAGATATTAGTAAGCTGGTTAGCAATTCCCAAGGCGATCGCCTCTTGAGTAGGAACATAACCTGCTCGATGTCGATTCCAAGGAGCCGTGTAACAGGAATCATCTATTCCCATTACCGCATTAGACATTAAACCCACCGTACCGGCGACGCGGTAACAATAAAGATTTAATTCCTCAAAAGTTTGATAACGACTGCGGTACAGATCCATACGCTGACCCGCAATCATATCTCGAAATGGCTGTATATCCAGGGGAAATTTAGCTATAGTATCGGCCAAAGCCACATCTAGGTCATCACCAGGATTACCGGCAAAAACCTCTTCTAGCTGTTTTTCCCACAGATCAAGAGTTTCCGGGGTGGTTGTACTAGCTTTAGGGCCATCCACCAGTTCATCCGTGCGACGACACCAAGCATAGATTGCCCAAATTGCGCGACGTTTCGCCTCGGGCATCAGGAGAGTGCCCAAATAAAATGTCTTAGCGTACTTTGCCGTGATTTGGCGACAGATCTCGTAAGCCGTCTCCACAGAAGCCAGCGTTTTCATGGGAGGAGTCTTAGACAGTTGCAGCATTCTTTGCAGGCGGTGTAGGGACTTGTAATGTCTCTTGGTTCGGGAGGGGGAGAGCCTCAGCGATCGCCTGCGCTGTCAGCTTACCAGAAAGTACGGCACCTTCCATACTGGCCAAATACTTCTGCATAGTATAATCCCCAGCCAGATAGAAATTTGCTATCGGCGTTTTTTGCTCAGGACGATATTTTTGACGCCCAGGAGTAGCTTTATAAACTGAGCGGGGCGTTTTCACCACATGATATTTCAGCAATTGTGCTGGATTATCTCCGGTAAAATGGTTAGGGAAGAGTTTTTCTAGCTCTGCCATAGTTGCTGCCACAATTTCCGCATCAGATTTACCAATCCAATCTTTAGCTGGCGCTAGTACTAATTCCAGCATCGATTTATTAGGGTTACTGTATTCCTTGCAAGTATTACTCATGTCAGCATAGACACTCAGTAAAGGCGATCGAGAGAACAGTAAGTGATCGATATCTGTTAACTTGCGATCGAACCACAAATGCAAGTTTATAACTGGCACTCCTTCTAAGCCTTCTAATTTTTGGAAAAACTCTAATTTTTTCCAAGGTTCTGGCAACATCAGTTTTAATGGATCCACTGGCATAGCAGACACATAAACATCCGCATAGAGTATTTCCTCCGGTGCGCCGTCTAACCCTCGAATTAAGAAGCCTTTAACAGTACCATCATCATTTAATAAAAATTCTTTAACCGGAGCATTTAAGCGCACTTCTCCGCCCTTAGCCTTAATGTAATCGACCAAAGGCTGACATAGACGCTCAGTTGGCGAACCATCCAGAAAAGCCATTTTCGAGCCATTTTTTTCCTGAAGAAAGCGATTTAACGCTGTTAAAAGTACCGTTGAAGATATTTCATCAGGATTAATGAAGTTTAAAGCCTTAGACATGGCTATAAAAACTTCTTTTTCTACCCGAGGCGGAATATTCTGAAGTTTCAGCCATTCTGACCAAGAATATTGATCCATTGCTTCGACATATTTTTGCCCCTGAATCATCGCCGGAATCAGTCCGATACCAAAGCGAATTTTCTCAGGCCAGGTAAGCATATCATTATTGCCCAGAATTGCCGCAACGCCATTAAAAGGTGCTGGAATATCTGGAAAATCGAAGCGGGAATAAGTCCCTGGCGCATTGGGTTGGTTAAAGATCATGGTGTGCTCTTTCCATTGCAAACGATCTTCTATGCCCAATTCTGCGAAAAGCTGCAACATATTTGGATATGCTCCAAAAAATATATGCAGTCCCGTCTCGTACCAGTCCCCATCTGCATCTTTCCAGGCGGCTACTTTACCGCCGAGCACATCACGTCTTTCTAAAATAATTGGGACGTGACCTAAGTCTGTGAGATATTTCGCGCAGGAAAGCCCTGCTAAACCTGCTCCAGCGATCGCAACTCGCATTTGATATTACTACCTTTACAAAGCCCTTTAGTCTTTTTGGGACACGAATTATGATTAGGCCAATAGCGATATGATGATGATTTTTTGTCCATTATTGGCATCAAAACATATATCAAATCCTGGTGATGACCTTTTGTTAATCCGTAGTCGTTCTCATTATACTTTACAGTCTGTTACATCTTTTCTGGACTGAAAGTATTTTCTTGATTTCG
>CAWUOF010000413.1:0-4410 GCA_963923765.1 uncultured bacterium
TTTAGATACATTAGTTTTTTCAAGGTTTATTTAATGACTTAAATCTGGCAATCATTAAACTTAAAAAGTTTATATGTTTTTTTAGTAATAATTGATTTTTTTGTAGTTTCGTGCAGATTTTTATTTATGATTGGGATGTTTTTGGGTAAAGATATTTTAGGCAAATGCTTACTATATTTGCTGAGATTTTTTCCGACATTGCCGTAATTATGCCAAATTTTTTTGATATTTTTATGGTGGCAAAATAGATAATTTAGCTCTGATGAAATTATTAGTCTGAAGCTATAGAATAATACTAGATTAAATGTTAAGGATGAATAAAAATTAGGTTTTGTCAAAATTTGAGATTTTTTTTACCTAAAATTGTGCCAAAATAAGCTAAAATCTTTTATCGCTTAGACTTGTTGGCGATTTTTTTCCAAAATTGTTAATTTACTTACCAAAAAATCATGCAGCAAATATCAGTTGCTAAATCTTCTTCTTCCAGTTGTTCCCCTGACACTTTGGCAAATATTCAATTGTTGGTAATAGATATTGATGGTACTATTGCAGGTGAAAATAACGATGTGCGTAAACCTGTAAAAGAGGCAATTACGGCAGCTATGGCTAAGGGGGTAAAAGTAGCGATCGCCACTGGTCGTATGTATAAATCTGCTTTACGTTTTTATCGTGAAATTAATTCTAATATGCCTTTAATTTGTTATCAAGGAGCATTAATTAAAGATCCAAAAGATGAAAAAATATATCGTCATTTACCTGTGGCGATCGAATTAACTTTAAATTTGTTAGAATACCTTGAGCAACCCGAATTAAGAGCATTAGTTCCTGTACATTTTTATATTAATGATCAGCTTTATGTGCGGGAGATAACCTCAGAAACTGAATTTTATGCCCAGCGATCGGGTATTGAACCGATACCCGTTGGCGATCTACGTCAAATTTTAACAGCAGAGCCAACAAAAATTTTAGCCATCAGTCACGATCGCCATCGACTTAATTATTTATTAAATACCCTACGCCAACGTTATCGCCCTACAGAATTATATGTAACAACTTCTTCGGCTATATATATTGAAGCGACAAACCCCTTAGTAAATAAAGGTACAGCAGTTAGTTATTTAGCCGAAAAAATATTAGGGTTACAAGCGGCTAATGTAATGACCATAGGGGATAATTTTAATGATTTAGAAATGATAGAATATGCAGGAATTGGTGTAGCAATGGGTAATGCGCCAACACCTGTAAAAGATGTGGCGCAGTGGGTAGCCCCAGGGGTTGAAGATGATGGGGTAGCAGCCGCAATAGCAGAATTTTTACTGTGATATTTGCTGGAAATTATTTAAAGCAGAAAGGACACCGACGACTGGCCGTGTTTCGTCTCGGTGTCCTCACTGGTTCGCTCCTCACACGATTACAAATATAAATGATATTTTTCCGTTTGTCAAGAGTTGTTTTTTTTCTAATAATTTTTTTAAAATTCGTCCTAAAGGGCATAGAAAGAAAAAAATAAAGCAGAAAGTGGAAAATAAGGGGTTAAACCCATTATTTGAAAAAAATTTTATTTGTATTGAATGTAGGTTAGCTATAATAAAATTTTGTAATCTAATATACTGAATAGTTAATTGAGTAAATTGAACGCACTACTAATTATTGGAACTGATACGGATGCTGGAAAAACAGTATTGACAACTTCTTTAGCTGCCTATTGGCAGAGATATTGTCAAGGGCGTAGTTTGGGAATTATGAAACCTATACAATCGGGAGTAGGCGATCGAGAGCTTTATACAGAGCTTTTTTCCTTACCACAGACCCCAGAAGAAATTAATCCTATATATTTTACAGCACCTTTGGCACCACCTATAGCCGCAGCAAAAGAAGGGCAGACAATACCATTAGAAAAGGCTTGGGTTACTTTTACAGCTTTAAGACAGCGTTTAGATTGGGTTTTAGTAGAAGCCCTGGGCGGGTTAGGGTCTCCGATTACATCTGAACTTACAGTAGCAGATTTAGCCAGAGATTGGGGTTTACCTGCGGTATTAGTTGTACCAGTAAAATTAGGAGCGATCGGTCAAACTGTAGCTAATGTTGCTTTAGCTAGACTAACAGGAGTTAAACTCAAAGGAATTATTTTAAATTGTACTCAACCTAATTCTTTTGAGCAAATATCTGATTTAACCGCGATCGATTTAATTGAGTCTCTTACCCACATTCCAGTTTTAGGTATTTTACCCTATTTTGATAATTCCAAAGACTTAACCCAATTAGCAAAAGCCGCATCAGATTTAGAATTAGAACAATTACTTCCTATTAGTAAATTAAACATTCAATAAAATTAGAAAGCAGGGGAGAATAGGAACATAGCATAATTGAGTTATGATGAGTAATAATTATATTACCTATTAAACTTTTTCCCTGGAAAATTCTCCCTGCTTACTTAAACACCAAAGGAATAACATTAAATCTAGGAATACCTAAATCAAATTGCAAACCCGGAGGTAAATCATCCACAGGAATTTTATCAAAACCTAAACGATTATAAAACTCAAATAATTCCGGTTTACAAGCTAAATATAAAGGTTTATGAGCCTGTTGTATTAAAGAAACAACTAAATAAGAAGCTAACCCTTGATGACGATAGGGATGGGCAACAAACAAGGAATATAAAACCGAATAATTATAATTTTTATGATTATAAAAGCATAATTTTGCACAAGCAACTACACGCCCATTACATTCAATCACCCAAAATCGAGACCAATCTTGATTAACGCTAGTAAATATAATGAAATACATTAAAATTAATATAATGCCACACAAAATTGGATTAAAAATTAATATACCTATAAGACATAAAATTATAGATATCCATTTAATAAACCGGGCAAAAAAATCTGAATCATCAGAATTAATAGAATGTACTAATTCTAGTTCAAATTTATGAATGATACGCTTATCTTTAGCGCGGGCTTGACGAATAATACATCCTGGGGGTAATGGGGAATCATTAAACATTATTAATTTGGCAGTATTGACTAAAAAGGAAATAAAAAACCTAACAGATATATAAAAATACTCAAGAGTTCGATGGATAAAAAAGTGGGCGAGTCAGAAAAAACAAGAATATTAAGACTTAAGCATACTAAAATTAATTTATCGAGTACATCAACCACAATATTGTAATTAAAAGCATGATAATGTAAGACTTGAGACACTTTATAGTAATTGTGGCAGTTGCGTAACTACTGAATCTGTAGGGGTAACAAAAAGGCTAAAATCTTTACAGGATAAGGGATGGAGCGAATGAGAAAAAAAAGATAGGTCTGCTATAATTAGCAAAAACCTACCTCTCAAAAAAATGTTGATTGAATTATATCATAATCATCTTAAAAGGCGTTGCACAAATAAGAGATGAATCAAGCAAAGATAGGAAATGATTTATACTTGAGATAGTGAATTACCAAACGAATTGAATATCTCATCAGACTTTGAATAACATAAAGTTTTTCTGTTCAATCGGGCTAGGCAATGTCTGAGTCTAGTATTTTCACCCTCAACTCTAGTCATGTAGGTCTTGCTGATAATGTGATCCTCTGGGTTAATAAACATTTTGTAGACGTTGTTACCATATGTTACCCAGAAATAGCATGGCCACCCTTGAATCAATGTCCATAAAAGTTTAAAGGTTTGACTACTCCTATCCCCTAATACAATAACCAATATACCTTGGCATGATTCACTACCGTCCATAACCAAATCAAGTTTTTTTTGACCCGACAAAAGTTGGGAGTTCATCTAATTCCCTAACCAGCCGGAATAGTTTCAAGGGGCGGTGGTTCCGGTAATTGCTTGGCTGCTTGTTTAACCCAATTGATGACCGAGTTATGACTAACATCCGTACATCGATCTGTCTAAATCCCATGCCATTACAGTACATTTTTAGACATATTTCTTTTACATCTTGGGAATATCCTCGCCTTGAATAGTTATCAATAAATTGACGACCACAATCAGCACAAATATGAGTTGGTCGCATCGTTTTCCATTCTTACGAATATGGGATGAGCCACACGACAATGGTTTTTCTTGGCTTTATCTCGTTATCTTTATATTTAATCATTCATCTTTTATTTATGCAACGCCATTAATTTACTTAATTCTAATAGTTAAGTTGATTAGGGGAAATTTATTATATAGTATAGTAATATAGTAGGGTGCGTCGGTTAACTTAGTTATCTGAGTAATAAAATTTTGGTCTGACGCACCCCAAAACGGCTGCTGCCATTTTTATTAGCATAAAACAGCCCTGAATCTAATAGTTAAGTTGATTAAGGAAAATTGATTATACTATAGTAGCGATCGATTTTTAACTACTATAATAATTTTAATCTTGGTTATTTTTCTCCCTGAATA
>CAWUOF010000414.1:0-4410 GCA_963923765.1 uncultured bacterium
GTGATAATTCTTCAGGAAGTTTAATCAAAAAATTCAGAAATTTTGATTAAAAAAGTATTTATTTTTTCAAAAAAATCAGAAAATTATGTTAATCTAGGTTTAAAAAATTGAGATTTGGGTGCGGTATGACTAATCTGGAAGAATTCAAACTCATAGAACTAACTTCGCAATGGATTGCGAAAACAACAGGAACAGGCTTAGATGAGATACAGAAAACTATCCTTAAACAAGTTTTAGCAGGCGAGAAACTTAAAGATATACAAATTTCTGGATATAGTAGTAATACTATCCAGCGTGATATGGCACCGAAATTGTGGAAACGACTATCAGATGCAACGGGAAAAAAAGTTAGTGTTAAGACTGTACATTTAGTTTTACAAGAATTAAAAAAAGCTGATTGGAAAATCAATAGCGAAATCAAATCAGAAAATTTTACAAATATACCTTATTCCCAAATTATAGAATTACCTTGGGAACCTGTGCCGATCGGTTCACCTTTGTATATTGAAAGAACACTAATAGAAACTCCTGCTTATGAAGAACTTCGCAAGCCAGGTAGTGTAATTTGTATTAAAGCACCAAAAAAAATGGGAAAAACTTCCCTAATGATGAGGTTACTACATCAAGCTAAACAAGAAGGCTGGCAAATAGTAGCCTTAAATTTTGAATTAGCTGAACGAGAAATTTTTACAGATTTAGATAAATTTTTGCAATGGTTTTGTGCAATTATTAGCTATGAATTAGAATTAGAAGTTGAAATAGATAAAAGATGGAGTCGTTTTTTAGGTAGTTCCATAAATTGTACTAATTATATGGAAAAATATATATTACCTAATCTGAATAAACCTTTAGTTTTAGGATTAGATGCAGTCGATCGACTCTTTCCCCATCAAGAAAAAATTGCTGATGATTTTTTTGCTTTGCTGAGATTTTGGCATGAAGAAGCCAAAACAAAGCAAATTTGGAAAAATTTTCATCAGGTAATTGTTCACGGTACAGAAGTTTATGTACCAAAAGATATTGATCAATCTCCTTTTAATATAGGTTTGCCGGTAGTATTGTCGTCTGATTTTGATGCTAATCAAGTTAATTTTTTGGCTCAAAAACATGACTTAGAATTAACTTCTGAAGAAATTGAAAATTTTATGGAATTAATCGGCGGTCATCCCTATTTAGTCAGGTTAGCTTTTTACAAAATGATTCGGGAAAATATTAGTTTAAAACAGATTATCAATGAAGCTGCTACCGCTTCGGGAATTTATGCCAATCATTTAAGAATTCACCTCAGAAATTTAAAAGAACAGTATCCAGAATTAATAAAACCTTTGCAACAGGTAGTAATTAGTGATAAACCGGTGGAATTAAATGAAGACTTAAATCACCAGCAAGCTTTTAAATTAAATAGTATGGGTTTAGTAAATTTCCAAGGAGATAAAGTAATAATTCGCAATAATTTATATCGGCAATATTTTCAAAATCGACTGAATTTAGAAAATAACTCCTTAAGTGTAACAGCAGAAACTAAATTGGTAAATGTGTTAGCAGCGATTGTTTTTACTGATGCTAAAGATTCTACCTATAAAGGACATATAAATCAACAACCTACCCTAGCAGCGATTTTCCGCGATCGCAATTTAATGACGGAATTTTGCCACCAATACGAAGGCAAAGTATTAAAATCTATTGGCGATGGTTTAATGATGTATTTTACCAGTGTTGTTAAAGCTGTTGAATGTGCTAAAAAAATTCAACAAGAACTAGCAATTGCTGCTCAAAATTTAGCTAATGAAGATGTTTTAGACCATCGTATTGGAATTCATTTAGCCGAGGTGTTTTTTGATGGTATAGATATTTATGGTGATGGAGTAAATATTGCTTCTCGTTTACAATCTCAAGCTGAACCAGGAGGTATTTGTATTTCTACAACAGTTTATGAAGCAGTAAAAAGTCATTTGCAATTAGAAGTTAGTAATGTTGAACGAGAAATTAAAGGCATTGGTAAAATGTTGCTTTATCAAGTAACCCCATAATTAGAGAGTTAAATATGACAAAAACTGCCCAGGTAAACTATGAATATAAAGTAGGGGGAAGTCTACCGGCGGATGCACCTACATATATTGTCAGACAAGCAGATAAAGAACTTTTCCAATACTTAAAAGATGGTAAATTTTGTTATGTACTTAACTCCCGGCAAATGGGAAAATCTAGCCTAAGAGTACAGGTAATGAAACGTTTACAAAAAGAAGGAATTGCCTGTACTTCTTTTGATTTAACTTTAATGGCAAGTGCTAAAAATGATAGTCAATTTTACGGTAGTATTACCCAAAATTTAGCAGATAATTTTAATCTGCTGGAACAGATGGGTAATTTTGATAATTGGTGGAGTGAGTGCGAAAAATCTTTAACACCAGTCCAACAATTAGAAAGGTTTATTCGCAAGGTTTTATTAGTAGATGCTGCGCTACAAAATCAAAAAATTGTTATTTTTATTGAAGAAGTAGATAGTGTTCGCAGATTACCGGCTAATGTTGATATAGATGCTTTTTTTGGGTTAATTCATACTTGCCATGAAAAACGCGCTGAATATCCAGAATATAATCGCCTAACTTTTACAATTATTGGTGTTGCTGCGCCTTCAGATTTAATTAGAGATAAACAACATATTAAGCCTTTTTATTTTGGTAAAGCGATCGAATTAAATGGTTTTCAATTTCAAGAAGCTAAAGCCCTAGCAGAGGGATTAAAATTTAAATCGAGATCTTATCTAAAATTATTTCAAGCTGTTTTAGATTGGACTGGTGGACAACCTTTTTTAACGCAAAAATTGTGTAAATTAATTAGTCAATCTAAAGAATATATTCCCAGAGGTAAAGAAACAGAATGGGTAGCCAATGTAGTGCAAAGTAAAATTATTGATAATTGGGAATATCAAGATGAACCAGAACATTTAAGGACGATTCGCGATCGCATTCTTCGCAGTGAACAACGTAAACTACAATTATTAAAGCTTTACCAACAAATTTTAAAAACCTATGAATTAGAAGCTAGTTTCAAATCAAATTTCAATTTATCCAACTCTAAAATATTAGAAAAATTAATTACTGCTGATGATAGCCCCACTCAAATAGAACTCCGCCTCACAGGTTTAGTAATTAATGATAAAGGTAAATTAAAAATTCGCAATCGTATTTATGCTACAGTATTTAATCAAAATTGGTTATCTAAATTATTACCACCACAACCAAATAATAAAGATATAGAATTTATTCAAAAATTATCCGATTTAGAAAGAAAACTGTTATTATCTCAACTTAATAATTTTGCGGAAAATAGATATTGTGATGAAACTCTTTACGAAGTATTACGAGATATTACTTTAGAAGTGGGAGATTTACTCAATGCCGATCGCGCTACTATCTATTTACTCAATGAAGAAAAAACGGAACTTTGGTCATTAGTTGCAGAAAATGAAGCCGGAGATTTTTTAGATATTCAAGTACGTTTAGGAGAAGGAGTAGCCGGTTTATCTGCTCAAAATAAAGAAATTATTAATATTGCTGATAATGTTTATCAAGATCCGCGATCAGAACTGGTGAAAGAATTTGATAAAAAATATGGATATCATACTTATAACATTTTAGCTTTTCCAATTTTAACCAGCAATAAAGATATAGTAGCTGTAGTTCAGTTATTAAACAAATACCAAAAATCAGACAATTTAAACGATAAAAAAAACATTGATAAAAATGGGTTTAATCTGGAAGATGAAGAAAGGTTAAATGAATTTGCACCGCCTATTCAACGCATATTAGAAATTTGTCAATCTTATTACAAAGCTAGTAAAAAAATTCGTGCTACTGCCGCCTTAGCAGAAGCTACACGCAGTTTAGATAAAAGTAGTTTAGATACAGAAGAAATTCTCCAAAGGGTGATGGATGCCGCTAAAAAATTAATGAATGCCGATCGCAGTACTCTTTGGTTAATAAATAAGGAAAAAGACTATTTATGGACAAAAATTCCTCAAGCTGATGGTTCTTTAAAAGAAATGACAGTTTCAGTCGGACAAGGTTTTGTTGGTAAAGTTGCTGCATCGGGAGAGGCGATGAATATTCCTTTTGATTTATACAACCATCCTGATGCAGAAATATCCAAAAAAACTGATGAAAAAACTCATTATCGTACCTGTAGTTTACTTTGTATGCCTGTATTTAATCCCGATGGCGATCTTTTAGGAGTAACCCAATTAGTTAATAAGCGGAAACCGGGGGATTTTCCTGAATATAATAAAGAAAAATGGCCACAAGTTCCTGATTATTTTAAATCGAGTTTTGATAAAAATGATCGACAATCAATGCAAGTTTTTAATGAACGAGTAGGGGTAATTCTCCAGTATGCTAAAACCCATGAAAC